>NCDW01000092.1 GCA_002280395.1 Flavobacteriales bacterium 32-35-8 | reverse complement strand
ATATATAAGTCAATAAATTCGTATAAGAATTGACACATTGTCAACTAACAATAATAATACAGAAAACAAGTACTTTTTGTTGTTAAACGTATAAGTCTTCAGTAAATTTGCAGTCTTAAAAATATAGATTGCCATAATTTTAAAGTATAGTAGTAAAAAAATATCAGCTATGAGCGAAACAAAAACAGTAACTTTTGATGTGTTAATAGAAATACCAAAAGGAAGTAGAAATAAATATGAATACGATTTCACATTACATAAAATAAGATTTGATAGAATGCTGTTTTCGTCAATGATGTATCCGGGAGATTACGGATTTATACCAGAGACATTGGCATTAGACCAAGATCCATTGGATGTTTTGGTATTGGGACACCAACCAACCTATCCCATGGTAGTTATGGAAGTACGACCCATTGGTGTATTTCATATGACAGATGAAAAAGGACCCGATGAAAAAATCATTTGTGTACCCGTATCAGATCCAATTTGGAGTAATAAATATGACATAAGTGATTTAAATCCGCATAGATTAAAAGAAATTGAGCATTTCTTTCAAGTTTATAAAGATTTGGAAAAGAAAAAAGTTGATACTGGTGGATGGGGTAATGCCGAGGAAGCTATTGAAATTTACCAAAAATGTGTAAACCGTTATGATGAAAGTGAACACAAGAAAAAAAGAACATTTACCATCTAAATGAAGTATTAATAATAAATCATCAAAAAAATGAACCATCTTAAATTTAAGGTGGTTTTTTTTATCACTTATATTTTACTATTTTTAGCCACATTAAAAAAATATTTATAAACTAACTAAACTAATATGGAATTAATAGTGAACTTTTTACCGCTTTTTGGTGTTTTAGGACTTTTGTTTGTTTTTGTGAAAAGTGCATGGGTCACGAAGCAAGAACAAGGTAATGAAAGAATGATAAGGATTGCCAAAAGCATAGCTGATGGCGCTATGTCCTTTCTTAAAGCAGAATATAAAATTTTAGCAGTTTTTGTAATCGCTGTGGCTATTTTGTTGTTTTTTAAAGGAAGCAATGAAGTAGGATCAAACGGTATGGTTGCTGTATCATTTATTGTCGGGGCTATTTGTTCGGCGTTGGCAGGCTTTATTGGTATGAAAGTAGCAACCAAAGCCAATGTGAGAACTACGCAAGCTGCAAGAACCTCTTTGGGCAAAGCTCTTGAAGTTGCTTTTGCTGGAGGTGCCGTTATGGGATTAGGTGTGGTTGGTTTAGGTGTTTTAGGTTTAAGTGGATTATTCGCTATTTATCAAGGCATATGGCCTGGAGCAGAGAATTTAAATATGGTTTTAAATGTGCTTTCAGGATTTTCTTTAGGGGCATCATCTATTGCGTTATTTGCTCGTGTTGGTGGTGGTATTTATACGAAAGCTGCCGATGTTGGAGCCGATTTAGTTGGAAAAGTTGAAGCAGGTATTCCAGAAGACCATCCTTTAAATCCTGCTACTATTGCAGATAATGTCGGTGATAACGTTGGCGATGTTGCTGGTATGGGAGCCGATTTATTTGAATCGTATGTGGGTTCCATCATAGGGACCATGGTTTTAGGGGCTTTTATAATCACGCCCGATTTCGCTGGTTTAGGCGCTGTGTATTTGCCATTGGTATTAGCTGCCGTTGGTATAGTTATGTCTATTATCGGAACATTTTTCGTTAAAGTTAAAGATGGTGGGAATCCACAAACAGCCTTAAATATTGGCGAGTTTGGTTCTGCGGGATTAATGGTTATAGCTTCCTATTTTATTATTGATGGATTAATTCCTGAAACATGGGTCTATAATGGTGTTGAATACACGTCATTAGGTGTTTTTTTAGCGACCCTTGCAGGACTAATTGCAGGCTTAGCAGTTGGTAAAATAACCGAATATTACACAGGAACTGGAACGAAACCAGTTAACAGCATTGTAAAACAATCTGAAACGGGTGCAGCCACAAATATTATTGCTGGTTTAGGCGTTGGCATGATGTCCACCATGTTCCCCATATTATTTATTGCTGCTGCTATTTTGGTGTCTTATCAATTTGCCGGACTTTACGGTATTGCAATTGCCGCTGTTGGTATGTTAGCTAATACGGGTATTCAATTAGCGGTTGATGCTTACGGACCAATATCTGATAATGCTGGTGGTATCGCTGAAATGGCAGAGTTGCCCCATGAAGTTCGTGAGCGTACCGATAAACTGGATGCCGTTGGTAATACAACTGCTGCCATTGGTAAAGGTTTTGCTATTGCTTCTGCGGCTTTAACAGCTTTGGCTTTATTTGCTGCTTTTATGCAAGTTGCCAATGTAACGTCCATTGATGTATCTAAACCTACCGTTATGGCCGGGTTATTAGTTGGTAGTATGCTGCCTTTTGTGTTCTCTGCATTATCTATGAATGCTGTGGGAAGAGCTGCTATGGCCATGATTGAAGAGGTGCGTCGCCAATTTAAAGATATTCCACAATTAAAAGCCGCTTTAGAAGTGATGCGTAAATATGATTCTGATATGAGCAAAGCTTCAAAAGAAGACCGGGCTATTTTTGATGCTGCCGATGGGTATGCTGAATATGAAAAATGTGTTGCCATTTCAACCAAAGCATCCATTAGAGAAATGGTATTGCCAGGATTATTGGCAATTGCTGTTCCTGTTGCAGTTGGATTTATTGGTCGCGCAGAAATGTTAGGAGGTTTATTAGCTGGCGTTACCGCTTCTGGGGTATTGATGGCTATTTTCCAATCAAATGCTGGGGGTGCTTGGGATAACGCTAAAAAAATGATTGAGGCTGACGGACGTAAAGGTACCGATGCCCACAAGGCAGCCGTGGTAGGTGATACTGTTGGAGATCCATTTAAAGACACGTCTGGGCCTTCATTAAATATCTTGTTAAAATTAATGTCGGTTGTAGCATTAGTAATTGCACCAAGTATTGCTTTAGATAATGAGATTATGACAGCTTATGTTTCAAATGATGAGGTACAAAAAGAAATAGTTTCTAAGGAAGTTAAGGTGGACATGATGGAAAATGAAGATGGTACTTACAAAGCCGTGGTAACTACGGTTATCACTCAAGATGGAGAAATGTCTACCAGCTATGAAAACTTTACAGGAACAGAAGCTGAAGTAAAAGCCAATGTTGAAACTTTTAAAAAGAAAAATAAGACCAATAAATCTGAAGCAGCAAATTTGCAAATTACAGAAGACGTTATTATTAAATGAAAAAACAACTTTCATAAACAAAAAACCACGCCATTAGCGTGGTTTTTTGTTCTTTAAAATGTACCGACAAAGCCAATGGTGCCATAGCCAGCTTTCAGTTGCCAGTTTACTTGTTTTGGTTTTGAATAGTTGTAGGCGTTTTTCTTCTTCATAAAATTATCCACACCATCAACAACCACGATGCTTACAGCGATGCCAAGACCAACATCGCTCAACCAATGGGCATCTGCCCATAATCTAGAAATAGGAACAATGGAACCTACCGTGTAAATGCCAGCTTTAGCCCAAAAATTATCAAACTGTTTTGCAATGGCATGTGCCATTGAAAAAGATAAAATAGCATGACCTGATGGAAATGAATGATAACCTGCTGTGCCATCAAAAGGTTTAAAATCGTCTCGGTTTCCTGACAAGGGGCGTGCGCGTCCAATAGCGGTTTTAGCAATAGATTGAACAATACCCGATGTCACCGCCGAGGCAATAATTAAAACACCTGTATGCCGTACTTTTTCGTTATCAGTTATGAGTCCGAAACCATAAATCCCCGCCGTAACCATGAAGAAATTTTGCGGACTTCCAAAGTACCAACCAAACTCTTTTAAAACTTGGGGAACATTATTTTGATGGTTTTGAAAAAAAGTCCGTGCGTCGTTATCGGCTAAATAAAGAATCCCAGTGCCAGCAACTATGCTGCCCGCGGTTATAAAATCATCTTTTTGCCAACGTAAAGGTTGTGTAAATCCATTACCAATGCTGTGCAATGTGAATTTCCCATCAAAGGCAAGTTGTTTCCAGATTCTTTTTTTTGTTGCGGAGGTATCTTCTTGGGCTAGGCTTATATTTAAAAGTAAAAAGCAAATAGGTAGTGCCAATAAAGTTTTAAAATTCAGCATGTATTAAAATGTGAGTAACACGTTTATTGTAAAACTTCTAAAACAACCCATTTATTTCGGCATCAATAGTGTTTATGACATGCCCTAAATCTTCTGGTTTGTCAACGAAATCAAGTTTGTCAACATCAATGATTAAGAGTTTTCCTTTATTGTATCCATGAATCCAGGCTTCATAGCGTTCATTCAATCGACTTAAATAATCAATGCTAATCGAATTTTCATACTCACGGCCACGTTTGTGTATTTGTGCTACCAAGTTGGGGATGGAGCTTCGCAAATAAATCAATACATCAGGGCCTTGAACTAGCGATTCCATCAAATCAAAAAGGGATTTGTAATTTTCGTAATCCCTATTGGTCATTAAACCCATGGCATGCAAATTGGGTGCAAAAATATGGGCATCTTCGTAAATGGTTCTATCTTGAATGATGTCTTTGCCGCTTTTTCTAATTTGCAACACTTGTCGGAATCTGCTGTTTAAAAAATACACCTGTAAATTAAAACTCCAACGTTCCATTTGGTTATAAAAATCATCTAAATAAGGATTGTCTACAACATCTTCCAATTGTGCTTCCCATTTATAATGTTTTGCCAATAATCTAGTAAGGGTGGTTTTTCCGGAGCCTATGTTTCCGGCAATTGCAATGTGCATGTTTTAATTTATTTTAAATTTATGAAGATATTCGCCATCGTAAATATACATGGTTTCATTGGTTACAAAAAACTGATTTATTAACAAATCAGGGAGTTTTATGGTATTTGGAGTTTCTGTATTGTCTTTCAAATAAAATAACTCGTTGTCTTTTTTCAAAATTAAATTTCCGTTGTTTTCAACTATTTGGGTGTAACCATCATTATCTATTTTTTTTAACAAACTCCCAAAATAATTATACATATATAGGTGGTCTTTAGTAAGTAACCAGCACGTGTTATAATTGCTTTTTAAATCTAAAACAGGACCCTTAATAGGCAATGTTTTAGCACGAGTAGTATTGGTTTTGTAATCATAAAGCTCTAAATCTTGTGTGTCTTGGTTAAAAATCCAAAGGGTGTTATCAAATCCAGTAGATATATGCGTCACGTTTTTATATGAAGCGTATTGAAATCAATTTTAAATATTTCGGCAAGTCTGTTGTCAAGAACAACAACTGTATTGAAATCTTTGTAAAAAACATTAATTTTTAAAGGGTTAAATGTGTTTACAGAGGTGATAGTTCCCAATTGAAAGTTGTTATAGCCAATATCAATGCCTTTTACATCGTCACTTTTTTTAAATAGAATGTTCTCTACTATATAAAATGTAGTATTGAAATCATTGACGCTTACTAAAGTATCGGCGGTAAATTCGGTTTTCTCCAAAAATATTGGTTCAATAGAATCTTGAGGGACTATTGATAAAGATAAAAAAGCAATAATGTAATGCAGGTGTCTCATAGTGGGTTTGAAAATACAAAAACCTAACCAAAATTCGGTATAAAAATTTTAATTACATAATTCAATATAAATTTAACAGTGACAATTAAACTAAATGTATTTAAACAAGTCTAATTGCCATTAAACCAAGTTAATAAATAACATTAACAACTAATTTATGAAATCGCCATTAACAATAAGTTGCAAAAAACAATCAAAATAAAGCGATGCCAAATGAACAATAAAAAAACAATAAATATTTCCATATGAAAATTATATCTTCAAAAATAGTTATTACAGCCCTATTACTTTTTGTTACGGTTTTATCTTTTGCCCAAAAGGATTTTCAAGGACAGGCTTATTACCAAACCAAGACATCGCTTGATATGAATTTTGGGGGTGCACAAATGAGCGAAGCGCAAAAAAAGCAAATTGCAGAGCGAATGAAAAGTTCATTAGAAAAAACCTTCATACTTACATTTAACCAAGCGGAATCTTTTTATAAGGAAGAAGAAAAGTTAGAAGCACCAGCGCAAGATGGCGGAAACATGCGTTTTAGAATGATGGGCGCCGGTGGTGGAGAATATTATAAAAATGTGAAGGAAGAAAAATTAATACAGCAAGCAGATTTATATGGTAAGCAATTTTTAATAATAGACAGTTTACCAAAATTAAAGTGGGACATGGGAACAGAATCTAAAATGATTGGTCAATATCTGTGTTTTAAAGCTACCGCTGTTAGAAAGATTGTTGGAGGAGCCATGCCTTTTGGAAGAAACAACAACGAAAATCAGGTAGCCGCTCCAACCGAGTATACAGTTACGGCGTGGTACACACCACAAATACCGGTTAGCCAAGGGCCAAGTGATTATTGGGGCTTACCAGGTTTAATATTAGAACTTCATGATAACAACACGGTTATTTTATGCTCTAAGATTGTTATAAATCCAACCGAGAAGGAAAAATTAAAAGTCCCATCTAAGGGAAAAGTAGTCACTTCTGCTGAGTATGAAAAAATAGCTCAAGAAAAAGAAGCGGAAATGCGTGAAAGTACAGGAGGAAGACCTGGTGGGGGCGGATTTGGCGGAGGAAGAGGCCCTTTCTAAAAAAGCATATTACCAACTAACAAATCATAAGATAATTTAATGAAAAAATTAATTTTTTTAGCAACTGTTTTAGTTGCATGCTCTACGTATGCACAAGTAAAACTAGAAGGTATTGTAAAAGATAGTATTGGAACACCTTTAGAACTGGCAAGTGTGATTGCCCTTAACCAACAAACCCAGAAACTGGATTCTTATGGAATTACTAGTGCTGAAGGGCGTTATAAAGTGGATCTGGATAAAAATACCAGTTACAAAATACAGGTGAGTTACATTGGTATGAAAACTTTTCAAAAAGACATAACCACAACAGACCAAAACATTTTTTTAGATTTTAATTTAGAAAACGATAATAGTCTGGATGAAATTGAATTGATTTATGAAATGCCAGTAACCATAAAAGGCGACACTATTGCTTATAATGCCGATTCTTTTAATACAGGAACAGAAAGAAAACTGGGGGATGTCCTTAAAAATTTACCAGGTGTAGAAATTAATGATGACGGCCAAATAGAGATAGAAGGAAAAGTGGTTTCTAAAATCATGGTTGATGGCAAAGAGTTTTTTGATGGCGATACTAAATTGGCCACTCAAAACATCCCTTCCAATGTTGTAGACAAAGTACAAGTGCTTAAAAATTATGCAGAAGTTGGTCAGTTAAGCGGAGTAACAAATAATCAGGACAACGTAGCCATCAATATTAAATTGAAAGAAGGTAAAACAAATTTTTGGTTTGGAACCGTAACCGCAGGCGGCGGGTATTCAAATCAAGATGGCTTATATTTATTTCAACCAAAATTATTTTATTACAGTCCAAATTACAGTATCAATCTTATAACCGATTTGAACAATTTAGGAGAAGTCGCTTTTACACGTCGGGATTATTTTAACTTCACTGGAGGATTTAACAACCCTAGCCAGCAAAGTGGTACCAATATAAATTTGGGTTCAAACAATTTGGCTTTTTTAACGGCCCAGAATAATAGAGCTAAAAATATTGTTTCAAAACTGGCCGCAGCTAATTTTAGTTGGTCTCCTAAAAAAACATTGGATTTAAGTGGGTTTGCCATTTTTTCTAATAACAAAACAGAAATGCAAGAAAATAGATTTGTACAATATTTAGCCCCTAACTCTGTGATACCCGACGAGAGTACGGAGAGTAACACAGTACAACGCAGTGATTTAGGGATGTTAAAATTATCGGCAAAATATAAGCCAAATGGCAGTAATCAGCTAGATTATGATATTATGGGACGTCTATCAAAAGAATCCCAAGACCAAGGGTATTTCTCAAGTATAAATGGTGACATTGTTCAGTTGGAAGGCTCAAGTCCTTATAGCCTTAACCAAAATTTAAAATACTATTATACGCTTAACGATACCAATATTTTTGCTTTAGAAGTTTTGCATTTATTGCAGGATGAAGACCCATTTTATAATGCCATTTTAGCGAATGACCCAACAAATAATGATGATAATGATGCAGATCCTTATGATACTACCGCTTTAAGTTTGGGATTGGATAGAGACCAGTTAAGTTATAATCTTAATCAAAATAAGCGTGTAAAAAGCAATCAAATTGATGCCAAAGTAGATTATTGGAATATTTTAAACAATACAAGTAATATCAATGTTACTTTCGGAACTATATTGAGTACACAAAAATTCAATTCAAATATCTTTCAATTTCTAGATAACGATTCCATGTTCAATCCCACGCCTACATTAAATGGTGGGCTTGATGATAATATAATTAAGTATAATTTTAGTGATATTTATTTAGGGTTCCACTACAGATTAAAATCTGGTATTTTCACACTAACCCCAGGTTTTTCGGCACATGCCTATAGTACTAAAAACACGCAACAGGGTGTAACTGTTACCGATAACTTCTTTAGGGTGTTACCAGACGTCAATGTGCTTATGCAAATAAAAAACAGTGAACAAATCACCTTAAACTATGGAGTTCAAACTCAATTTACCGATGTGTCCCAGTTTGCTGCAGGCTTGGTTTTAAATGGTTATAGCTCATTGTTTACTGGTAATCCAGATTTAGAAAGTGCTTTATCGCATAATGTAAGCCTAAATTATAATAGTTTCAGTATGTTTAATTTTACAAACGTTACCGCTAGGCTTAACTACAGCAAAAGTATTGATAACATAAGAAACCAAATAGACCAAACAGCATCAAATAATGTGATATTTGTAAACACGCCTTTTAATTCTCCATTTGCCGACGAAAGCGCCAGTGCCAATGGTAGGTATCAAAGAACATTTGGTAAAATTACAGCTTCTGTAAATGGGACGTTTAATTATTCGAAATTCAACCAGTTTTTTAATGGCATACAATCTGTAAATGAGAGCTTCACTCAAACTTATGGAGGCGAGTTAAGAACCAATTTTAAAGCAGCTCCTAATGTTGAAATTGCATACCGTCACAGTATTCAAGAAAACAACAATAACACGTTCTATACTAAATCGCCATCTATACTTTTAGATGCCCTTATATTAAAATCGTTTACTTTTAAAACCGATTTCTCTTATAATAATTATAGCGATGGGGTAAAAACGCTTAATAATTTTAAATTTTGGAATGCGTCCTTGTCTTATAGAAAAGATGCGGATTCTAAGCTAGAATATGAGGTTAGGGCTACAAACTTGTTCAATACCAAATCTCAAAGTAATACAAACTCCAATAATATATCCATTAGTGCTACAGAGTATTTTATACAACCATTGTTTGTATCCTTTAGATTAGTATATCAATTATAAAATACGTGTTTTTATTTTGTACAATTGGGGAAGAGTAATATATTTGCCCTCGGTTTTGGGGAGATACTCAAGCGGCCAACGAGGGCAGACTGTAAATCTGCTGACTACGTCTTCGCAGGTTCGAATCCTGCTCTCCCCACATATTTAAAAACAAAAAGCAAGCTTTATTTTAGCTTGCTTTTTGTTTTTAACACATAAGGAGTTTACTTTTCAAATTAACCACAAAAAAGTTTACTTTTTCTGTAATAAAAACGAGTTGCAGTCGTCTATTCCATATTATTTGTATTTTTATTCTCATTTAAAAATCGTTTAACTTATATGTATCAACCAATTGAATCCCCAATGCTTTTGCAAATTAGCTTTAAAAAGCTATTGGAGCAGTATGAAACCCTGCTTGATAGCGGTGACGATTTTTTAATTGCAAAAGCAAAACATGTTCTAAAGTTTCAGGAAAAGCATCCTGTTCTTAGGGAAGGTTTTACCGATTTTTCATTGCTGGAAGCATACAAGGAACAAATAGAAACCATATTGCAAGATTCATTTAGTCCGCTTTTAACGCAAAATGAAATTAAAACGGCATCGGTTCCATTTCAAAATATCATATTCAATACTTCCGAAAGGTTTAAAAAAATTATTAAGACAGCTGGTAAGGATTTTGAGCTTAAAATTAAAAACATGCCCGAAGATGATACTTACATTATAGCGTGTACGGTCATCTTAAACTTTTGCTATGGTTACAATTTAAGTTTGAAGCGCCCCATGTTTTATGAGATACCTGATGCTAATGGGATTAAACGTTATTATAAAATATTATATAATGCCGATTTTTGTGAAATCGTACCAACACACAAGGCTGTAAAAATTACGCAACAAGATTATGAAGAACTGTTGGATAATTTTGGTAATATAGAACTTTGGAAAGCGAAATTCCCACCCAATAGTTATATCTTCAAAGGATTTGTGATATCCAATATTTTTGATGTCACGGACGATCAATCTATTTCAAACATAAAATCGAGCTTAATTGGTGAGGTAAAACAGAAAGATGAAAATTTTATCAAAGAGTTTCAAAATGTGTTCCAATCGTTATTGGGTGTAAAAGATTTAAGAGTTGGGTTTTCGGTTTATAATAAAGAAGAAGATAGCTTCGAGCGGGTTGTGGGAGAGGGCATGGTCAGTTTTCTTGTCAATAAAAATGAAGGCTTGCTTTGTGAATCATCCTTGTGTCATGAGTCCTATGATATGCTTCTTAATGAAAAGAAATTCTATTCCATATCCGATGTTGAAAAGTTTGAAGAACTTTACTGTAGTCCTCAATTTAAAATTTTAAAAGATCAGGGTATTAAAAGTGCCATTTTAGCGCCCATTTCCAGTAATGGTGAATTGTTGGGTATTTTAGAACTTGTTTCAAGTCAGCCAAAAGTTTTAAATAGCATTAATGCCAACAAACTGGTAGACATTATGCCTTTTATTGTTTCTACCGTAGAACGTAGTAAAAAGGAGGAGTATAACTCCATTGAGGCAGTTATTCAACAGGAATGTACGTCTATACATCCTAGTGTATCTTGGAAATTTAGAAAAGCGGCTAAACAGTTTTTATTTGATAAACAAAAACAAGGAGGTAATGCCACTTTTAGTAAAATTGTATTCGAAAATGTGTATCCTTTGTTTGGTCAAATGGATATTAAAGGGTCGTCTGATGCCAGAAATAAAGCTACCCAAAGAGATTTAACACTGCAACTCAGTTTGATAGAGAAGATAGTTGAAAAAATAGAAAGAGAAAAGGAGTTGCCTATTTACAGCCAAATACGTTTTCAAATTGAAAGCTTTAAGGAAGAACTGAAATCTAATTTTAAAGTGGATAGTGAATTGGTGCTTTCTGGGTTCTTTAAAAATGAAATAGAACCATTGTTCCAATTTCTTTTAAAACAAGATGGTTTACTTACTGAAGCTATTAACGACTATTTTAGTAAACTAGATGAAAATCTGGGACTGGTATACCATTACCGTAAAAATTATGATGACACCGTGGCCTTAATAAATAAAAATATGGCCAGACTGTTGGATGAAAAACAAATTGAGGCACAAAAAATGTACCCGCATTTCTTTGAGCGTTTTAAAACCGATGGTGTAGAACATAATATGTATGTAGGTGAAACTATTACAAAAGAGGATAATTTTAACATTATATATCTATACAACCTTAGGTTATGGCAGCTTCAGGCGATGTGCGAGATGGAAAATGACTATTATAGCAACCAAGAAAATTACCCATTAAGTTTAGATATTGCTTCCATGATTCTGGTTTTTAATCAACCACTGTCCATTAGGTTTAGAATGGATGAGAAAAAATTTGATGTAGATGGCACTTATAATGCTAGATATGAGGTTGTTAAAAAGCGTGTAGATAAAGCATTCATTAAAGGAACACAAGAGCGAGTAACTGGCAAAGGAAAAATAGCTATTGTTTACTCCCATAAAGAAGATGAACTAGAATATTTACGCTATATTAAGTTTTTGCAATCCAAAAAAATGCTCGACACAGATGAGGAAATTGTGGAGTTAGAAAACCTTCAGGGTGTTACTGGCTTAAAGGCTATTAGGGTAAGTTTGCTTTATAAAAATAAAGGAAAAGATAATAAAGACTTTTATACATACAGCGACTTAATCAACGAAATTAAAGCTTAAGCATTTTAATTTGGTGTAGAGTTCAACAGTAAATTAACCTTTTCTCATTTTAAAAGCGACAACAAATGCAATAACAGATATAATCATACCTGTCATAAATATGTTGTAGGTAATTCTTAAAATTCTATACTTTCTATCTAAAACCTTTCCTAAAAAATACAAGTCCTTGGTCATGGAATCATATAGATACGCTTTGTCTTTTAAAAGTTCTGTAATGGCCCATTGGTAATCTTTAAGTTCCATTTTATGGAAATTCCCAAAAAAAGTTAAATTAACACGTTTTTGTTCCACATCTTCTTTGGTGAATTCGCCACTTGTAATGTTCGGTCTCGTAGCAATAATCGACAATACCATAGAAATCACGCTTGATAAGGTAAAAATAAGCGTTGGAATTATTAAATAATTATTAGAAGGACTGTCTAATTTTGAAAGCAAGTTAGAGAGTACCAATGAAATAATGATGGCATTAACCGATAATAATATGTTGGCTTTAGTATCGGCAATATCGCTAAGTTTTATATGATTTTTTAATGCAACCCTAAAAAATGTTTGGATGCCACGGTCTGGGTTTTCATTTTTGAGCTTGGTCTTTAGCTCTTCGGTTTTCGATTTTAGCGTTTGTTTTTCTTTTTTATTGATAAGTTTGGAGAGGTTTATTTCTTTTTGATGTTGCCAGTTTTTAAGTGCATAATCACTGTAAAATTGGTGTTTTTTAGCAAATTGTATGTTTTCGTCCAACCATTCATCAGTTGAGTAATTTTTAATGCCCAATATTTCGAGTTCCTTTCTTAAAAATTCGCTAGAGTCGTTAAAATTGTCTTTTCCAAAATGTGATGCATCAGCGTCTCTTATAATTTTTTCTATCGTTGTATTTGGTTTATTGTCAAGTTTAGTTGCCAAGATACAAAGGTTCACAGCGTGTATAATTTTGTCATTAATACCCTGTTTCTTTAAAAAATCAGTCGCTATTTTTACGCTTTCATCTTCATGGCCTTGAATGGTTTTGGTATAACCAGTATCATGTAATAGTGCTGCTAGTTTTAGAACCAATCGATCTTCATCGTTAAGATGGGTGTTTTCAATAATTTCGTCAACGGCTTTACAAACACATTCCGTATGGTTATAATTGTGGTATAAAAATGTACTTGGAAGTTTTTCTTTAAATAAATTAAAAACGAATTCCTGCGTTATTTTTAAAATATCTGGCATATTTTGCATTTGTAAATAATAATACAAATTACTGAAAAATTTATTAAAAAAGATGGTTTGCTAATTTGTATATTTATCTTGGAATAGAAGCATCATGACATGAAGTTGCCGTTTAGATTAATCCCTCTTTTTTTAATTTTATTACTTATTAATGCTTGTGCAACCTACAAAGTACAATATGCCCATGAAGACTTAAT
>NCDW01000091.1 GCA_002280395.1 Flavobacteriales bacterium 32-35-8 | reverse complement strand
TATAGCAATAAAACCTTAAAACAAAACCTGATTGACGGATTGAGTAAAAAGGAATTCATTTTATCTAAATTTTATACCGTCATATTATTATCATTAGCTTCTACCTTATTTTTATTTGTAGTGTCGTTGATTTTGGGATTGATTTTTTCAAGTTACACCGAATTAGGCATTATTTTTTCTGATTTAGAATATCTTTTGGCCTTCTTTATAAAATTAGTTGGGTTTTTCTCTTTCTGTTTGTTTTTAGGCATTTTGGTCAAAAGATCTGCTTTTGCTCTAGGATTTCTTTTTGTTTGGCAATTTGTCGAGGGTATTATATTTGGTGTATTAAGATGGAATACCAATCCTGATATCGCCAGTGCCATCATGCAATTCTTTCCACTTAACGCAATGTCAAACCTCATCAAGGAACCTTTTACACGTTTGAGTGCCGTTCAATCGGTTGCCAATCAAATTGGCGAAAAATTTAATTTCGATTATGCCATACATTGGTACGAAATTGCTATTGTAGTTGGTTGGACTGCCCTATTCATATTTTTATCGTATTTATTATTGAAGAAAAGGGATTTATAATATCTTTAGAGGCATTTGCTTTTTAAAGATGAAATATTTTATATCCCTCTTAGTTTGCTTTTTAAGTATAAACGGATTTGCACAAAGCGAAGCGGCCAATTGGTACTTCGGATTTGGAGCAGGAATAAAATTCAATCAAGCAAGTGGCACCGTAACATCCTTGAACGACGGACAATTAGCCACGTTTGAAGGTTGTACGTCTATTTCCGATGATACGGGTAATTTACTATTTTATACGGACGGAACAACCATTTGGGATAAAAATCACGGTGTTATGGCTGGAGGTTTATTAGGGGATAGCTCCAGTACGCAATCTGCCATCATAGTCCCAAAACCAGATGATTCCAATATTTATTACGTATTTACAGTTGGCTCTCAATTTAATAATACAGGCTTACATTATTCGGTTGTAGATATTACTTTAAATAATGGATTAGGAGCAGTTACCGAATACAACACGAGACTTTTAAATGCTAGCTCAGAAAAAATAACAGCGGTTTTAAAAGACTGCATTTCTAAATCCATGTGGGTTGTTTCATTTGCTTCAGCTGACGGAAATTCAGATAGCTATAATACCTTCCATGCTTTCGAAGTTAGTGTAAATGGTGTAAATAGCAATTCAGTAAAATCAACTTTCCCTATTAGTATAACAGATCCAAGAGGTTATTTAAAATTATCTCCCGATGGCACAAAAATGGCCTGTGCCAATTTCACATCCAATAATACAAATGTCTATTCATCCGATAAATTATTCTTATATAATTTTGATACAGCCTCTGGTATCGTGTCTAACCCAATAAGTCTCTCAATAAATTCACAAAACTATTTCCCTTATGGCTTAGAGTTTTCACCGAATAGTCAATTGCTATATGTACATGCATCTAATGATTTTCAAGCAACTGGTCCTGGCGGATTGGATAATAATCCTCAAAACCACCAATCTAGCTTGGTACAATTTGATTTAACACAGACCAACATACAAAGCTCCCAAGTAGTAATTGATGACAGACAATTATTCAGGGGCGGGTTACAGTTAGGTCCCGATGGCAAAATTTATAGAGCCTTAACAGCTACATACAACACTGGCTTGCCATATTTAGGTGTTATTAATAATCCCAATAATGTTGGTACCGCTTCTAATTACATACACAATGCCATAAATCTATCTCCCAATGAATCATCTCAAGGACTTCCCCCTTTTATTCAATCATTATTCAATACACAAATCGATATTATAAAAAATGGAAAAAGCGATATTAGTTTAGCACTTTGCGATGGCGATTCATACCAACTATCTTCTGAAAATATACCAGGTGCGACTTACATTTGGACAAAAGACAATATAGTCTTACCAAACAATACGTTTGATTTAGTGGTAACTTCTAGTGG
Source organism: Flavobacteriales bacterium 32-35-8 (assembly GCA_002280395.1). Taxonomy (GTDB): domain Bacteria; phylum Bacteroidota; class Bacteroidia; order Flavobacteriales; family Flavobacteriaceae; genus Confluentibacter. The sequence continues at coordinate 6,406 of NCDW01000091.1, read as the reverse complement.
GCATTATGAAGTACTTATAAATCCTAATAATGGAGATTGTGAAATAGAAGGACAAGCCTATGTGCTTTTTAATCCAAACCCAACTGTTGAAAACAAAATATTAATTCAATGTGATGAAGATGGATTAAAAAATGGCATCACAGCTTTTAATCTATACGAAGCTTATAAGGAGCCTTATCCGGGAGCTACTTTAGTTTATACTTTTTTTACTGATGCAGCTGGGACTATTGAAATTGATGGTCATTCATATAAAAATAGTTCTAATCCACAAACGATCTACGTTAAAGCAACGAATGTTGATACCGACTGTTTCTCTTTTTCGGAATTGACTTTAGCCGTGAGTTTAACCGATGTTAACGACACCGTTTTGCCAGCCTTATGTGATGATGATGGCATTGAAGACGGATTACATGTTTTTAATTTAAATGATGCTAAAGGGGACATATTGAATGGCATTCCAAATATCGACCTAGATATATCATTTTATGAAACTTATGAAGATGCGCTTTTAGAAGTCAAAAAATTAGGGGATAATTATATAAATACGCAACCTTATTCTCAAACCATTTTCGCACGAGTAGAAAACTCCAATGCTTGTTATGGCATTAGTGAAGTTGGCTTAATTGTAAATAGGTTGCCCAATATAGAGCTAACCGGCGTTGCTTATTATTGTTTAAACAAATCACCAGAATACATTACTCTTGATGCGGGACTTATAAATGATAACCCAAATAATTACACGTTCCTTTGGTCTAATGGAGATACAAGCTACCAAACCTTAGTAAATGCTGTTGGTAATTACACAGTAACAGTAACCAATAAAATTAATGGGTGCAGTAAAACTAGAACGATTACCGTGGAATCTTCAAACATCGCCACATTTAATGATATTAAAGTAGAAGATGTCACACAAAACAATACCATCTCAGTTTTGGTAACCGGGGAAGGTATTTATAATTATGCTTTGTATGATTCCGAAAATAGTGTTTACAAACCTTACCAAAGCGGTAATGTTTTCGAGAACGTATACCCTGGTATCTATACTGTTTATGTGAAAGATGTAGAAAATGATTGTGGCGTTGTGGATAGCAAGGTTTCAGTTATTGGTTACCCCAAGTTTTTCACCCCAAATAATGACGGTATCAATGATAAATGGCAAATAATAGGGATATCAGACATGTTTCAACCAAATACGAATATTACGATTTATGATCGGTTTGGAAAATTAATTAAGCAATTGGATCCTTTAAGTGAAGGCTGGGATGGTAAATTTAATGGGCAAAGGTTACCTTCTGATGATTATTGGTTTTCAGTAAAACTTCAAGACGGGCGTGTGTTTAAAAACCATTTTTCATTAAAAAATTAACTTCAAAGACCTATAAAGACAGATGAAAGTGTTTTTTATCGTTTTTTTTTGCATTTCATCTAAAATATAACTAATTTTCCGGTCCAATATTGCTATCAGTATTGTTTTACCCAAAAAAGGCTACATGACTAGAAACCTATATTTTTATTTTGCTATGCTCCTCTGTAGCGTTTCCATGTCATTTGCTCAAAAAATCACAGTAAATAACCCTGGTAGCCTAGAAGATTTAATACTAAATAATCTAATAAATGGTTGTGTTGAAGTTTCTAACATTACATCATCCGTTAATGGAAGCGGTAATGGCATTCTAAGTTATGGTGAATTTAATAGAGGAAGTTCAAACTTCCCTTTTGAGAACGGCATCATGTTATCCACTGGTAATGCATTATCTGCCGGAAATTCTTTAATAACAACAACGCTTAGTGAAGGCTCTGTGGCTTGGGGCTCTGATCCAGACTTAGAAGCTGCTTTGGGCGTTAGCAATACACTGAATGCGACATCGATAGAGTTTGATATTATATCCACCTCAAACCAACTTCAATTTAATTATTTATTGGCCTCCGAAGAATATGAAGGTGCTAACTCCTGTCAATTCTCTGATGGCTTTGCCTTTTTAATAAGACCAACTGTAGGTGCTGCGCCATATGAAAATATTGCCTTGATTCCAAATACAACGATACCTGTTAATACAGGAACGATTCACCCACAACTTGGCCCAAATTGTCCGGCCGTTAACGAACAATACTTTGATGGTTACAATATTGGTGATACAAATTATGAAGGAAGAACAACCGTATTAACGGCAACGGCAACCATCATTCCATATGTACAATACCATATAAAATTAGTGATTGCAGATCAATCCGATCAAACTTTTGATTCTGCTGTGTTTATTGAAGGAGATAGTTTTAATATATTAGATTTAGGTGAAGACATTGCAACGTGTGCTAGTTCAGTAGTTTTAGACGCAGATATCCAAAATCCATCAGCAACTTATAGATGGTTTTTAAATAATAACGAAATTATAGGCCAAGTAAATCCAACACTTTATGCTGTTCAAAATGGCACTTACAGAGCCGAAGTTTCTGTACCCCTGGGGGCTAATACGTGTGTAGAAGAAGATGACATTGTGGTCGTTTTAAATACGGAAGAAAATATAAATCCCATATCCCCCTTTCAATTGTGCGATGATTTAAGCGGAGATGGTATCGAGTTTTTTGACTTATCCAATAAAGATATTGACATAGCAAATAATAACCTTCCCTTTACAAATTATGTGTTCTCATATCATTTATCCGATTCAGACGCTAGGAACAATTTAAACAGCATTACTTCCCCAATTCAAAATACCTCAAACCCACAAACTATATATGTCCGTATTCAAGAGTCTAGCACGAGCTGCTTGGGCTTCACTACATTTAATCTCATAGTAAATCCTGTTCCCAATATTACCTCTCCAACACCACTAGATGCTTGTGATGCCGATTCTTCTCCTGATGGTTTTACCGTCATTGATTTAACCGAAAAAAATGATGAGATTACAGGTGGACAAAGTAATCTGGTAGTTTCGTATCATTATAATGCCTTAGATGCCAATAATGGCAACAACCCTATTGCAACCTACACCAATAGTAGCACACCATCAGATATGGTTTACGTGAGAGTGTACAATATACAAACAGGCTGTTACAACACAACAACTTTGGATATAAATATAGATGTGAGTCCCATTGTAAACACAAACACTCAATTAATAGATGCTTGTGACTCTGATTTGGATGGTTTTGACACATTCGATTTAACAGAGGCTTTAGCAGATATTTTAAATGGCCTAACTGGTGTAACAACGTCGTTTCATGAAACTTTTAATGATGCAGAATCTGGAACAAACCCTATTGTTAATCCCTCAAATTATGCAAATGTAGAACCCAATGTACAAACTGTATATGTGAGGGTTGAAGACAACACGACGGGCTGTCCTACAATTGTTCCCTTAGAAATCCACACTAATTTACTCCTTACTGCAACCGCAGTAGAGAATTATGCGCTCTGTGATTTCGAGGGCAGTGGCGGATCGATCTCATTTGATTTAAATATCGTTGAAGATTACATAGCAAATGATATTCCTAATGTTACCGTGACATTTTATGACAATGAATCTGATAGAGACAATGCTATTAATTCCATTCCAAAAAACGTATCCTATCCTGTTAGCAATACCAGTCCCAAAACAGTATATCTAAGAATAAGCAACGGTGAATGTGAGGAGGTTGCCGATATTAGGCTAATAGTCAACCCAGTTCTGTTATTTAGTCCTACCGCACCATTAACCTATTGTGACAATGACGATGATGTTACAGATGGCACCATTAGTGTAGACCTATCTACTTTTAATGATATTGTAACCAATGGCAATGCAGATTTTACTGCAACTTATTTTTCAACCCAAACAGATGCTGAAAATAATTTTAACCAACTCCCGCCCTTTCACACCGTATCAGGAACTGAAACTATTTACGTTAGAATTGAAAACATTGATACCGGATGCTCAACAGTTTCAAATTTCGATATCCATATCATCCAAGCTCCAGATACTGAGACGCTCGACCCTATTATTATTTGTGACACGGACCAAGATGGATTTTCTATTATTGACCTCAATACTATTTCTAACGATGCCGTATCCAATCCAAGCTTATTCAATATAAATTTCTATACATCCCTTGAAGATGCAGAATCAAATATCAATACAATACCTGTCGCTAACAGGACTTCATTTAATGCTACAACACAAACTATTTATGTTAGGGTAGAAAATGCTGAATGCTACAAAATTGTACCTCAAGAGATTATTATTAATACATTGCCAATTATTCCTGATATAGAAATAATGCAAATTTGTGAAGATGATAACGATAATACTGAAACATTTTTGTTTTCAAACAAGGATAATGAGATTTTAAATGGCCAATCAAACAAAATTGTTTATTACTTTGAAAATCAATCAGATGCAGAAAATGGAATATTTGCAAATGCGATCAACAAAAATACACCATACACCAATACCTCTAGTCCACAAACTATCTATATTCGTGTGCAAAATATAACAGATTCTAATTGTTATGCAACCGATTCATTTACTATTAGGGTGTCATCCAACCCAATTTATAACACTGCCTTTGAAGATTATTTTTTATGTGATGATGAAAGTAATGATGAAAGGCACACGTTCGATTTAAATGAAAAAATTGCTGAAATTCGGCAAGGTTCCCCAAACCCAAACAACCTAAATGTTACGTTTCATTTAAGCTATAACACAGCTCTAGCTGGGTCTAATCCTGTACCACTACAATATACAAATGCTACAAATCCACAGAATTTATTTATAAGAATACAAAGTGTAGATACCCAATGTGTCGTGATAGATGATTTATCAATTAACATCATTGCCTCACCAAATCTAACGGACGCTAATCCACTTGAAGTATGTGATACCGATGTGGATCGATTTGATGGTGTGACAGCATTTAACCTTGATAATGCAGATTACCAAAATTTAGATAGGATCCAAACAGGCATTCAGGTACATTATTTTGAAAATTTTGATGATATCAATCAAGATGATGCTTTAGATAATAGTTTAGCCATTAGCAATCCAACAAATTATATTTCAGATTCTAAAACCGTCTATATTAAAGTAACCAATACTATTACCGAATGTTTTTCGGTAATACCTCTAGATTTAGTTGTTAACACGCCTCCTGCATTTAATAATATTGGCACCATCGAAATATGTGATAACGATACCCATACCTACGATTTATCGCTAGTAGATTCCATACTTTTGGACAATCCAAGTTCGGCAATTATTTCATATCACAATTCACAATCTGATGCTGATAATAACACTGCACCCATTGGAACTATTTTCAATTACACATCTAACAACCATACTATTTTTGTTAGGCTAGATACAAGTGCGGGTTGTTTTATTACAACATCTTTCAACTTACTAATCAATCCAAACCCTATCGCCAACACTGCACCAGATTTAGTGGAATGCGATGATGATTACGATGGCATTTTTGAATTTGATTTATCACAAAACAATGATGATGTATTAGGAGTTCAAGATTCAAACATGTATACCGTTACTTATCATACTAATTTAACACATGCCGAAGCAGGAACGGATGCTACCAATAACTTATACCCAGCAATTGATGGCGATATTATTTACGCCAGATTGGAAAATAACGTTACAGGCTGCTATGACATTTCTCAATTCACGTTATATGTAAATCCGTTGCCAATTATTCCTGTCGCCGATGTTATTCCATTATGCATAAACGATTTACCATTAATTATCGATGCAGAAACAGGAAACCCTAATGACACCTATTTATGGTCAACCGGAGAAACCACGCCTCAGATAACATTAAGGCTGGGTGATTTTGGAAATTATTGGGTAACCGTAACAAGACCTTATGTCAATGCACCAACTTGTGAATTTACCAAGACGTTTTCTGTCATTGAATCCGCTATAGCCGACATCAATTTTACAACTACTGTTGATTTTTCAGACCCCAATAGTATTACGGTGAACGTCTCAGGAATTGGGGATTATGTCTATATTTTAGATGGCGGCGACCCACAAGAATCTAATGTATTTGATAATGTAACCCTTGGCACACATACGGTAACGGTAAGGGATTTAAATGGCTGTGCGGATGTTTCCCAAGAAGTGACCGTTTTTGATATTCCCAAATTTGTTACCCCAAATAACGATGGTTATTTTGATAGATGGCATGTGGTTGATTTTACACAATTACCCGGAACGGTTGTTTATATTTATGATAGATATGGAAAACTTCTTAAAACTTTACCACACACATCTTTAGGTTGGGATGGTACTTATAATGGTGCCAATATGCCTGCGGATGATTATTGGTTTGTTGCAAACATTGTTCAACAAGGCAATTCGTTTACAATAAAAGGCCACTTTGCATTAAAACGATAATTTTTTAGCACAACACACAA
>NCDW01000090.1 GCA_002280395.1 Flavobacteriales bacterium 32-35-8 | reverse complement strand
AAAGTGGTGCAAACCTACATATTTTTTTCATTTTTTTAGCACAAAACAAAGTGAAAAAAACTCAAAAAATTCCTTCTATCTAAGTTAGTCAATAGTCATTAAACTTCAAAATTCTTTTTCTTTCTTTATTTCTTGATTGAACTTTCTTGATTAGTCTACCAAATTGATTTAATTCTTCGTATAAAAATGTATTAAAATCACGTTCAGCCATGTTAATTATTAAAAGTGAATATATGTAAACCTTATATTTGCAATCTTAAAAAACGACAATTACGTGAGTAAAACCAATCTCTCGCAAACCTATTCACAGATTTTACAAGTACAAAATCTGCAAAAAGCCATTGCCCAAAACCAAAGTAGAACATATCTTAAGGGGCTTGTAGGGTCTTCATTTTCCTTTGTGATTTCTAGTGTTTTTCAAGAGGCGGACAAGCCTTTTTTATTGGTTTTCAATGATAAGGAAGAAGCAGCTTTTTATTTGAATGATCTTGAACAACTCATTAATAATAAAGATGTGTTGTTTTATCCGGGGAGTTATAGAAGACCTTACCAAATAGAAGAAACGGATAATGCTAATGTGTTGCTGAGGGCTGAGGTTTTAAACCGTATCAATTCCCAAAAAAAACCAGCAATTATTGTTACCTATCCTGATGCGCTTTTTGAAAAAGTTGTCACTAGAAAGGAGTTGGAGCGTAATACGCTAAAAATCAGTGTTGGTGATAATTTGTCCATAGATTTTGTTAACGAAGTCTTGTTTGAGTATCAATTTAAACGCGTTGATTTTGTAACCGAACCGGGCGAATTTTCAGTGAGGGGTGGTATTGTGGATGTGTTTTCGTTTTCTAACGACGAGCCATACCGCATCGAGTTCTTTGGAGATGAGGTAGATAGTATCAGAACCTTTGATGTCGAAACCCAATTATCTATTGAGCAGATAAAAAAAATCAATATTATTCCCAATGTTGAAAATAAATTTTTAAATGAAGAACGCGCCAGTTTTTTAAAATATATCGCCTCAAAAACAGTGCTTTGTTTTAAGAATATGGATTTGTTTTTTTCTAGAATCGATGATTTCTATGGAAAGGCAGAAGAAGCTTTTAAAACGCTTTCAACAGAGATTAAACATGCCAAACCAGAAGAGTTATTTTGTGATTCAGCATTGCTGAAAAGACAACTTTTGGATTTTTCGATTATTGAGTTTGGTACTTCTGCTGTCATGACGAACGCAGGCGAAACATCTCAAACAATCGAATTTAACACCTCCCCGCAGCCTTCATTCAACAAACAATTCAATCTGTTAATTGAAGATTTAAACACCAACTACGATAAAGGTTTTACCAATTATATTGCTTGCGTGAGTGAGCAACAAGCCAAACGTTTTCATGATATTTTTGATGATTCACATTTGGAAGTGAAACCCTATAAAACCATCACATTATCATTACACCAAGGTTTTGTAGATCATGATAACAACATCGTTTGCTACACCGACCATCAAATTTTTGAACGTTACCATAAGTTCCATGTTAAAAATGGCTATGCGAAAAAACAATCCATTACTCTTAAAGAACTCACGAATTTAGATATTGGCGATTATGTAACCCACATAGACCACGGTATTGGTCGCTTTGGTGGACTCCAAAAAATAGATGTAGAAGGCAAACAGCAAGAAGCCATAAAATTGATTTATGGTGAGCGTGATGTGTTGTATTTAAGCATTCATTCGCTTCATAAAATCACCAAGTTTAACGGCAAGGACGGCAAGCCTCCAAAGATTTATAAATTGGGCAGTAATGCTTGGAAAGTCCTTAAAGAAAAAACAAAATCACGGGTTAAACACATTGCTTTCAATCTCATTCAATTATACGCCAAGCGGAAAACCGAAAAAGGCTACCAGTACAATCCCGATAGTTATATGCAATTGGAGCTGGAATCTTCCTTTTTATACGAAGACACACCCGATCAAATAACAGCAACTGCCGATATTAAAGCCGATATGGAAAGCGAACGCCCCATGGATCGATTGGTGTGTGGCGATGTGGGTTTTGGAAAAACGGAAGTCGCCATTCGTGCCGCATTTAAAGCGGTTGATAATGGTAAGCAAGTTGCCGTGTTGGTGCCCACAACCATTTTGGCATACCAACACTCCAGAACGTTTTCTGAGCGTTTAAAGGATTTCCCGGTAACGGTTGATTATCTTAACCGATTCAGAACTACAAAAGAAAGACGTGACACTTTAGAAAAGTTAGAAAACGGTAAAGTAGATATCATTATTGGCACGCACCAGTTGGTTAATAAAGACGTAAAATTTAAAGATTTAGGACTTTTAATTGTCGATGAAGAACAAAAGTTTGGAGTCGCTGTTAAAGAAAAACTAAAAACGTTGAAAGAAAATGTTGATGTGTTAACTTTGACGGCTACCCCAATACCAAGAACGCTTCAATTTAGTTTAATGGCAGCAAGGGATTTATCGGTTATTACAACGCCGCCTCCAAATCGTTATCCCATTGAAAGCCATGTCATTCGGTTTAATGAAGAAACCATACGTGATGCTGTGAGTTATGAAATTCAGCGTGGTGGACAAATATTTTTTATTCATAATCGCTTAGAAAATATCAAGGAAGTTGCTGGTATGATTCAACGTTTGGTGCCCGATGCTAAAATTGGTATTGGTCACGGACAAATGGATGGTAAAAAATTAGAACAATTGATGTTGGCTTTTATGGACGGCGCGTTTGATGTTTTGGTCAGTACCACCATTGTTGAAAGCGGATTGGATGTGCCGAATGCCAATACCATTTTTATAAACAATGCCAATAATTTTGGCTTGAGCGATTTGCACCAAATGCGAGGTAGGGTAGGACGAAGTAATAAAAAAGCATTTTGTTATTTTATTACGCCTGAATATTCGGCAATGACTGATGATGCTAGAAAACGTATCACGGCTTTGGAGCAGTTTACAGAATTGGGTAGCGGATTTAATATCGCCATGAAAGATTTGGAAATTCGTGGTGCAGGAGATTTGCTAGGCGGTGAACAAAGCGGATTTATTAATGAAATAGGTTTTGAAACCTACCAAAAGATATTGAACGAAGCCATTGAGGAGCTTAAGGAAAATGAGTTTAAGGATTTGTATGATGAGGATATTGACAATAAAGTTTATGTAAAGGAAGTAACGATTGATTCTGATTTTGAGTTGTTATTTCCAGATAATTATGTGAATAATATTGCCGAACGGTTGAATTTATACACCCAATTAAACGATTTAAAAACAGAAGAAGAATTACAAAAATTTGAAAACCAACTCATCGACCGTTTTGGGGAATTACCAAAACAGGTTCAAGATTTATTAAATAGCGTCCGCATCAAATGGATAGCGACCAAAGCAGGTTTTGAAAAAGTGATTATGAAACAAGGTAAATTCATCGGGTATTTTATAAACGACCAACAAAGCAGTTTTTACCAAAGTCATAATTTCACAAAAGTGTTGCAGTATGTTCAGGCAAATCCGAGAATGTGCCAAATGAAGGAGAAGCAAACTCGCAACGGTTTAAGGTTATTATTAACTTTTGAAAACATAAAAACAGTTAAACAAGCTTTAACGGTTTTAGAACCTATTATGGATTAATTTTTGAATCAATTTAAAAAATATCATAAATGAAACGCATCATTTTTTTAATAGCCATCATTCCGAATATCTTTTTTGCACAGCATACCTTAAAGGGAACTTTTACGCCTGCGGAAGATTTTAAAGCCATATTGCTTTATAAAATAGAGCCTTCAAAACTTAATTATATTGATAATGCGATGTTAAAGGACGGCAGTTTTGAAATGAAACTCGATACCACATTTAAACCCGGTATGTATAAATTGATTTATGCATTACCTGAAAATGAACATTTTATTGACATCATTTATAACGGAAAAGAAGATATTGAATTTACGTTCAATCTGAATGATAATGTGGTTTATAAGTCATCTAAAGAAAATAAGCTCATGGCTTCTTACATGCACAGCATGGCCATGATACAGCAAAGTTTGAGTAATTTTTTCTCCCAAAAAAGTGAAGATTATCAAGCGTTGGAGTCTATTTTTAAAACCCAAAGAGAAACCCAAACTAATTTTGAAGGCGCAGCAATAGGGACTATTGCTTTGCATTTTATAGAGGCAAACAGATTCTATATTCCTGAAAAACAAGAAGATGTTAAAACTTATATGAATAATTTGGAAACCCATTTTTTCGACCATGTTGATTTTAAAAATGAAGTATTACAAAGCTCCAATTTTTTAAGTGAACGGATGTTTAATTACATCTTTAGATTGTCTCATTTCGGACTTGACGAAGTTTCAAATTTTAAAAAGAATATTGATGTTTTTTATAAAGCCATGAACGAAGCGCCTTTAAACATTAAGAGTAATTTACTTTTAGAATTGTGGGAACGCATGGGTAAAGATGGTTTTGAGGAAGTTGCCAATTATATTGCAGATAGTTATTTAATTGATATCGCAAAACTTCAAAACAATAAAGAACTTGTTTATAAATTAACCACTTTTAGAAATATTTCCATTGGACACAAGGCACCAGATTTTTCGTTTGAAATCAAAGAAAACAATACAAATGTCATTAAAAAATTAAGTGAATTACAAGGTGCCGAAAACTATATTATTGTGTTTTGGAGCAGCACCTGTGCGCATTGTTTACATGAAGTGCCAGAGTTACATGATTTTGTGAAAAAACAAGAAGAAGGGAAATTAAAAGTGATAGCCATAGGATTGGAAGGTGAAGCCAACAATTGGAAAGATACCATTACCAAATTCCCGGATTTTATTCATGTATTTGGCGAAGGTAAATGGGAAAATGTTATTGGAGACGATTATGGGGTTACTGCAACACCAACGTATTTTATTCTGAATAAAGACAAAAAAATTATAGCCAGACCGGATGATTTTATTGCTTTAAAAACGTTTTATGAAAAATAACTGTCATTCCTGCGAAGGCAGGAATCCACAGATACCCTGAATTTTCAAAATAGATTCCTGATTTCGCAGGAAATCGAAGATTCGACGAAGTCAATGACAAAAAAACATTTTATCAGAAGGATTAGAAATGATAAAAAGCATTTTCTAAATGCTCTATTTTAAAGCTGTTGCCTTCTTTTATGATGGCAATGATATCAAAGCGCACTTCAACATCTAGTTCGTTTATAATAACATATTCATCCACCGCTTTTACCAATCGCTGAATTTGTTTGGGTTTTACAAAATCTTGTGGATTCCCAAAATCGATGGTAGAGCGTGTTTTTACTTCTATAATAGCTAAAATAGTGTCTTTTTGGGCGATGATATCAACTTCAGCTTTATCAAAACGGTAGTTACGGTCTAAAATATCATAACCGTTTTTTATTAAAAAATCTACAGCAAGTTCCTCTCCTTTTGTGCCTAGTTCGTTGTGTTGTGCCATGATTAAATGTAGTAATTATTTGCTAATTTCTACCTATCAATCAATTTTATATCGCAAACCAAAAAACAATCTTCTGCCTTGATTGGGTGCAAAAACATAACTTGGGTCGAATGTTAACGCATAAGGATTCTCGTTTGTTGGGATGACTTGTCCGTTAGAATCGAATTCTACATTTTTATCAAAAGGGTCGTTAGCTCTGGCAATTATAAAGGGGTTTCCTTTGTTAGGGGTCCAATTCAAAAGGTTTTTTATACCAGCATAGAATTCAAAATTACGCGATCCGTTATAAGTAAACTGGATGTTTTGAATGCTCCAAGTAGGTGAATATTCTTGTCGCGGGTCTAATGCACCAAGTAAAGGCAAACGCATCGGTCCATAGATGTTTCCGGAGTAATCTACCACAATATTTGTTTTATAATTTGTATAGCTTAGTGCCCAAGTTCCTGAGAATTTTTCGGTTAAAATAGGTCTGGTTTTTATATCATTTTCCGTTTTTGAAACCTCTTGCAATGTGCCGCCCACTAAAGCTTTAAAATTGCTGTTAAAAGTGCTGTCAAAGTTAAAACTAAACCCTTTCGTGGTTGAAAATCCATCTAAATTATTATAAATGATTTGGTTCGGGTTGGTATCATAATCTGGTATAATGGCATTGTTGAAATAGGTGTACCAAGCGGAAGCGTCAAAAGTGAACATCATGCCATTTTCAAGGTACATTTTTTTAAGATAGTTTATATTGATATTGTAAGATGTTTCTGGTCGCAGGGTTTCTGTAATAATAACGTCCCTCGCACCAGTTAAGGCAGCGTGTTCTTCAGTAAATAGGTTTACGACTCTAAACCCCGTTCCAGTATTCACCCTTAAAATATCATCATCGGTTAATTTATAACTGTAGGCGATTCGAGGCGTTATGATGGAGCCATGTCTTTTGTCATAATCATATCGTAAGCCCAATAATAATTTTTGTTGCTCGCTCAGTTTTATTTCATCTTGAACAAATAGGGAAGTAATCGTTATAACATCTGCTGTTTGTGTTGCCGTGGTATTATCGTTGTAAAAATTATATCGTGCGCCCATTCCGAATAACATATCGTGACGATTTAAGGTTTTATCCCAAATGAATTGACCAAAACCAATACGTTGTTTTGCCAAATAGAATGTCGTTCCGTAAACGGAATTTTGATTGTGGTCTGAATACGAAAATTGAAACCGCACTTTTTCTTTTATAGGAAGCTGATAATTGCCAATAACTTCATAACGGGTGGTATAAATGCTTTCACCATAAATGCTTTCACCGCCTCTAAAATTTTTGTTCCATTGAAGTTCGCCGCCCCATCTGTCCTCATAAAAGAACCGCCCAGCTAGCGAGAGTTTATTGCCTTTCTTTTGTTTGAATTCCCATTTTTGAAATAATGAAACGCGTTCTTGAAGCGTAACATCGGTAAAATTATCATGGTTGTTATCAATAGGATTGTTGTAATTAAAATAGTTGGTTCCTAATAGAAGAGAACCGTTCTTTCCAATTTTGGCTTTTAATCCCAGATCCAAATTGAACTCGCCCCATGAACTCGTAAAGCTGTCTGTAAAAAATAAAGGTGCATTTTCGGGAAGTTTCGTAATGATATTAATCAAACCACCAACTGCTTCGCTGCCGTAAAGTGACGATGCAGGCCCTTTAACAATCTCAACCTGCTCTATAAGTGAATTGGGAATACCGCTTAATCCGTAAACTGTTGATAAGCCGCTTACAATCGGCATGCCGTCGATAAGCACCAGTGTATATGGGCCTTCCAAACCGTTAATATGAATATCGCCTGTATTGCAAACATTGCAATTGATTTGTGGACGAACACCATTCACGTTTTGCATGGCTTCAAAAATACTTGGGGTCGGATTTTTTTTAAAGAAAGTGCTGCTGTAAACTTCAACGGGAATGGGCGTTTCCAATCGGTTGACGGCTTTCATGGTGCCGGTTATAACAACTTCGCTTAGAGCTTCGGTTTCCTCTAAATCGAAGTTTACCACAAGGTTTCTGTTAGTGATTTCAATGATTTTTTTTACCGTTTTGAAACCTGTGAATGATGCGTAGATGGTGTAATTTCCGGGATTTATGTTGTTGATTGTGTATTTGCCATTGTCATTTGTTGCGCTTCCCAAAGTAGTGTTCACTATATAAATATTAACGTAAGGCAATGACTGTCCGTTTGAAGTCACCGTGCCTTCAACAGTAAATGTGTTTTGCGAATTAAGAATAAACACATTAAGGAATAATAGTCCAAAGAAGCACTTCATTTCTAAATATTAATTTTCGCAAATATAAATATATTTTTAGTCTTGCCTAAAAATATATTTATATAAAAGTAAATATATTTTTTATCTTTGTCCTTTAATGTGAAACCATGGTAACCTTATCTGAAGAAAACTATTTAAAAGCGATATACCATTTAGGAAAGCAAGGCAGTGTTGCTGTTAGCACAAATGCCATTGCCGAACAAATGGAAACCAAAGCGTCTTCGGTTACCGATATGATTAAAAAATTGGCTGATAAAAACCTTGTCAATTATGTAAAATATCAAGGGGTTAGTTTGACAAAGGAGGGGCGTTTAGCTGCCGCATCTGTTGTTAGAAAACACCGATTGTGGGAAGTGTTATTGGTAGAAAAACTCAACTTTTCCTGGGATGAAGTGCATGAAGTGGCAGAGCAATTGGAACATATAAAATCTGAAAAGTTGATTAACGAATTGGACGCTTTTTTAAATTATCCAGAGGAAGACCCGCATGGCGACCCGATTCCCGATAAAGATGGAAATATTAAAAAAGTTGAAAAGATTTTGTTGTCGCAAGTAGATGAAAACCAATCTTGTATTTGTATTGGTGTCAAAGATTCTTCCACAGATTTTTTAAAGTATT
>NCDW01000089.1 GCA_002280395.1 Flavobacteriales bacterium 32-35-8 | reverse complement strand
AGTTGAAAAAATGAAATCTGTCAAATAAATCGATGTATAACTACTTTAAAGGTTTGATTTTGCTATTTTTACTTTCATAAAATTAAAGTTAGGTGTGAAAATATTTTTACTAGTATTCTTTATCGTATCATTTTGTAATGTTAATGCCCAAACGGAAGAAAAAGACAAAAAGGACATTCTTGCTGTTTTAAAAGACCAGAGAATCGCTTGGTCCAAAGATGATATGGAAGGCTATATGGAAGGTTTTTGGAAAAACGATTCCCTTAAGTTCTATGGCCCAAATGGCATTACTCGGGGTTGGGATAATCTGTTTGAAAAATATAGAAGAAACTATCCAGATAAAGACCACACAGGCATATTAAGCTATAAAATAAACGACATCTCTAAAATTAGTGACGACAACTATTATGTCTTGGGCGAGTACCATATAAAACGAACCGCAGGGAATATCGATGGTTTTTTTATGTTACTTTTTAGGAAAATAGAAAATGATTGGAAGATTGTTGTTGATACTTCCAACTAAGATTTTTTTTTAATTGACGGCAGGACAATTACAATCGTATCGTACCTTTCTACAATTAAAGTTATACCCTAGGGTTAATTGATGAAACCCACCATTGGTAAACACCACCGAATTGGTTTGGTATGTATAATTATAAGCAAACATAAACTGATCATAATTTACACCAATGATAGGCGTTATGTTCTGTAATTTTTGGCTAGCAATAGCTCCAGAATTTGTTAGATATTGGGCACCATCTAAACTTTGACGGTAAGATAAACCGCCCCAAAGGGTTCCAAATGGCGTTGTTTTATAAACTTTGGCGTTTATATCTATTGAAGATTCTTGCGTGCCTTCTTTATATTGAAACATCAAAGATGGCTCGTACGTCCAATCGCTTCCATAAGTTCCAAAAACATACCCAGCAGATAACAAATAACGTCTGAGATTACTTGTAATTTGAATATCATTGTTAATCCCTTCGTTTTTCAGTAGGTTTTTAACCGTTCCGTGCGCATAAAAATCCAAGTAATTATATGAGAACCCAAAATCCATGTTAAGATTTGTGGCACTCTGTACAGTACCATTTATTATAGGGTCGAAACCATCTTGCGGAAATGATGTTTCATCTAATTTGTACTGAATAAAACCAACACTCAATCCAAATGACAACTGATTTAAATCTACTTCAGACCTAGAAAACATCAAGTGATGCGCATAGGTTACATAAGCCCCCGTTTGCGAATGGTATCCATTTTTATCAGTATATAAAATACCTCCAATAGCCGATGGTGTATCGCCTATTCTACCATTCATGCTCAACGTTAAAAGTTTTGGTGCATCTTCATGGCCAAACCATTGTTGGCGACCCGTTAAACGCACCTTGGCGCAGTTAGCAGCCCCAGCCATAGAAGGGTGGATTAAATAATAATTATCCGTTAAATAGTCTGTATAAATAGGCAACCCTTCTTGGGCTTGGGCTTTAAGTGTTCCCAAAAGGGTTATTACCAAAATAAAACAATATTTAAACTTCATAAACTATTATTAAGTAGGTTTTATATGGATATTATTTATTTGATTATCAATAAATTAAAACAAAAAATACCACTATTAATCATGCCTTACAAAGAGCAACAAAACCCAAATATATACATAACTATAGTTTTCTTTTAGTATTTTTACAAAAAAAAGCTAAAATGAACACTTTTACCGTTTCAATACAGGAAACTTCTAATAAAGCCATCATCAAGTTTGAACTTAATCAGTTCATTACCAAAAACCAAAGTTTTGAATTCAACAATATAGATGAAGCGAAACCATCGCCATTAGCGCAACAATTGTTTTATTTACCCTTTGTAAAAAAGGTATATATCTCTAGCAATTTTATTGCTGTAGAACGTTACAATATTGTAGAATGGGAAGATGTACAGGATGAAATTGCCGAACAGATAAGCGAATATCTAAATGATGGAGGCGTTATTATTGAAGAAACTGCCGTTTCTAAAAAAATACCAGTTACTGTATATGCAGAAAGTACACCAAACCCATCTGTGATGAAGTTTGTTGCCAATAAAAAGTTAGTAACGACATTATTTGAATTCACTTCTATAGACGAAACCAAATTTTCGCCATTGGCTAAGGAATTATTCCATTTTCCGTTTGTGAAAAATGTATTTTTTGATGAAAATTACATCTCAATAACAAAATACGACATCGCCGAATGGCAAGACATCACCGTGCAATTACGCGAGTTCATAAGAAGTTATATTGAAAACGGAAAAGACATTGTGTTGCCCGGAACTGCTGAAAAGTTACAGAAATCAACAAAACAAGTAGATGCCTATTTTGAATCTCTGGATGATACTTCAAAAGAAATAATTAACATCCTTGAAGAATATGTAAAACCTGCCGTTGCCAGTGATGGTGGAAACATTCAGTTTATTTCTTATGATGCCATAACTAAAAAAGTGAGCGTACTGCTTCAAGGCGCTTGTAGTGGCTGTCCATCTTCTACCTATACTCTAAAAAGTGGCATTGAAAATATGCTAAAAGAAATGCTAAAAGGTAAAGTTGAAACAGTTGAGGCCATAAACGGTTAACTCATTTTATTTTCTTATATTTAGGGTTATTAATTCTTTTAAAAAACTAAACCATGTCAGTATTAAAAGTTATTGAAGTATTATCGAATTCAGAGAAAAGTTGGGAAGATGCTACTAAGAAAGCAGTGACCCACGCAGCCAGAAGTGTTAAGAACATACGTTCTGTTTATGTACAAGACCAAAGTGCCAGCGTTGTAAATGGAAACATCACAGAATTTAGAGTCAATGTAAAAATCACATTTGAAGTTGAATAAACCTCAACAATGTTAAAACTAAAACTTTAGCGTTCATATTGAACGCTTTTTTTTCAACATCAATTTTTAAAATGAAAAGAACGCTTACCCAATTGTTACTATTGTCCATTATGCTTTTTAGCTGTAAAAATGAAACTTCAAAAGACATGACGCATTTATACACCAATGACCTTATACACGAAACGAGCCCGTACTTATTACAGCACGCCCACAATCCTGTAAATTGGCATGCATGGAATGACAAAACATTGGCTAAGGCAAAATCTGAAAAAAAACTTTTATTGATTAGCGTTGGTTATGCCTCCTGCCATTGGTGCCATGTCATGGAACATGAAAGCTTTGAGGATAGTTTGGTGGCGCAAGTTATGAATAAAGATTTCATCAATGTAAAAGTAGACCGGGAAGAACGTCCTGATGTTGACCAAATTTACATGAGTGCTGTGCAACTTATGACTGGAAGTGGCGGTTGGCCTTTAAATGTTATTGCTTTGCCCGATGGTAGACCAGTTTGGGGTGGCACGTATTTTAAGAAAGAACAATGGATTGATATTTTAAACCAAATCACCAAACTTTACACTGAAAATCCAGACAAACTTTATGAATATGCAGACAAATTATCGCATGGCATTAAGTCGCTGGATGTTGTTAGTTTAAATACCGATGAGCCCGTTTTTGAATCTGCTTATATAGATGATGCCCTGAAAAATTGGGAGAAAAATTTCGATCACACCTATGGTGGCCTAAATCAAGCTCCAAAATTTATGATGCCTAGCAATTATCATTTTCTGTTAAGGGAGGCCTATCAAAATAACAATAAAGCGCTTCAAGAATATGTAAATACAACACTTACCCAAATAGCTTACGGTGGTGTTTATGATCATCTTGGCGGTGGTTTTTCAAGATATTCGGTAGATGAGAAATGGCATGTTCCCCATTTTGAAAAAATGTTATATGACAATGCCCTGTTGGTTAGTTTATATGCTGATGCTTATCTTATTACTAAAAATCCACTTTATAAAGATGTCATTACTGAAACGCTAGAATATATTAAAAACAACATGACCACAAGTAATGGCGCTTTTTATTCCTCTCTTGATGCAGATAGCAAGACACCCGAAGGCAAATTAGTAGAAGGTGCCTTTTATGTTTGGACGAAAGATGAACTAAAAATGCTTCTTAAAGACGATTTTGATTTGTTTTCGGAATACTACAACATTAATGATTATGGCCTTTGGGAACATGAGAATTATGTGTTAATACGTAAAGATGATGATGCGTCCATTACTAAGAAATATCAATTGAACGAAATCCAGTTAAAAGAAAAAAAACAGCAATGGAAAACGGTTCTTTTAAATGTTCGTAACAAACGGGACAAACCGCGTTTGGATGATAAAACCCTCACCTCTTGGAATGCCTTAATGCTTAAAGGCTATATAGATGCCTATAGAGTTTTAGGAAACAAAAGCTATTTGGAAGCTGCTGAAAAAAACGCCAAATTTATAGTTAGCACACAACTTCGTAAAGACGGTGGCTTAAACCATAATTACAAAGACGGCAAAAGTACCATTAACGGTTATTTGGAAGATTATGCCGCTACCATTGATGCCTTTATTGCACTTTATGAAAGCACTTTAAATGAAACCTATTTAAAAACAGCAAGAGATTTAGCCAATTATAGCTTTGACCACTTTTTTGACGAAAACAGCAAAATGTTTTTTTTCACATCAAATAGTGATGCGTCGTTAGTATCTAGAAGTATTGAATACAGAGATAATGTAATTCCTGCAAGCAACTCTATTATGGCTAAAAACCTATTTAAATTATCGCATTATTTTGATAATGAGCATTTCTCAAAAACGGCGATGACGATGCTTAATAATGTAAAACCAGAAATGAAAGCATACCCATCTGGATATTCCAATTGGTTGGATTTAATGCTGAATTATGCCCATCCCTATTATGAAGTTGCCATAGTAGGCAAAGATGCCAAACAAAAAATAACTGAGTTAAATAAACATTACGTGCCCAATAAATTAATTGCCGCAAGTACCACCGAAAATAATATGCCATTACTGGAAAGCAGATATAATCCGCAAGAAACATTTATTTACGTTTGCGTAAACAAAGCATGTAAATTACCTGTTAAAGACGTTAGTAAAGCTTTAGAATTTTTAAAAGAATGAGTTTATTAAGCATTTATTTAATCGCATTTGTTGCTTTAGAACATCTCTATTTTTTAATATTGGAAATGTTTTTTTGGACAAAACCAAAAGGCATAAAAGCGTTCGGGTTGAAGTCTAAACAATTTGCTGAAGACACTAAAGTATTAGCAGCCAACCAAGGATTATATAATGGTTTTTTAGCTGCTGGATTGGTTCTTTCAATCATTCAAGAAAACAACAGTTTTGCATTATTTTTTCTTATTTGTGTTATCATTGCTGGTATGTATGGCGCATATTACACCAAACAAATCAAATTGTTTTACATACAATCCATTCCTGCTATTCTTGCTATACTTTCCCTATTAGTTAACATTATTTAACCTTTTTGATTTTCCTTTTTAAGAAGAAAATTGTATTATGTGGAAGCATATATTAAAAAACAAATATTTATGGATTTAAAAAACATTGAAACTGAAAAATGGATTTTATTAGCCACGGAATATGGCATGAAGCTTATTGGTGCCATTATTATATGGTTTTTTGGCGCATGGTTTATTAAAAAAATCCTTCAAGCCAGCAGAAGGGTCATGGCAAAAAGCAATTACGAACTAAGCCTACAAAAATTTTTAATAAACCTTCTTAATTGGTCGCTAAAAGCACTTCTAATCATTACAATGCTAGGCACATTAGGAATTTCAACCACCTCTTTTGCCGCTGTTATTGCTGCTGCTGGTTTAGCCATTGGTTTAGCATTACAAGGTTCATTAGCCAATTTTGCAGGAGGCGTATTGATTATGATTTTCAAACCATTTAAAATAGGCGATCTTATAGAAGCGCAAGGGGAACTTGGTACGGTGAAACAAATTGAAATATTTACTACAAAATTAATTGGGCTTTCAAACAAGGAAATCATTATTCCCAATGGAGCTTTGTCTAACGGCAACATTATTAATTATACCACGGAAGGCACCAGACGGGTAGATTTGGTTTTTGGCGTTGCTTATGAGGCTGATATCAAAAAAACAAAAGAGGTTTTAATGGCAGTTTTAAAAAACAATCCTAAAGTTTTAGAAACCCCAGAACCCTCCGTTAATGTTTTAGCGTTAGCGGATAGCTCTGTCAATTTTGCGGTCAGACCTTGGTGTAAATCTGAACACTATTGGGCCGTTTATTTCGAAGTAACTGAAAACGCTAAAGAAGCTCTTGATGCTGCCGGCATTGAAATACCTTACCCACATCAAGTTGAAATACAAAAACAGGCTTAAAATTTAGCTTTTAACGCTACAAAGTCCTTTAAGTAGTAAGGTTCAAAATAAGCGACATCTTCAAAGTCGCTTATTTTGTATTTATTATATGCCAACAAACCCATCTCGTTTGCAGAAGGCAATGTATCTTCTATAAAAATAGCATGGGGGTGCGTGATAATATCTTTCGCTTTTTCTACACCGTTACCAACAAAATAGACGTTTCCTTTTTCCAAATAATCTTTAAACGCATTGTCGTCTAGAATCTGTGCTTCAGTTTCCCTAATTTGGCTATAATCTGAATTAAAAATAGCCGAATACACTTCCATACGTCTGGCATCAAGCATAGGAATAATAATTCCTTCGGTAATTTTAACTTGATGTGCCAAAGCTAGAAGTGTTGGAACCGAAATCAACGGCTTATTTAAAGCAAAACAAAGCCCTTTTGCTGCCGAAACACCAATACGAAGCCCAGTATAAGACCCCGGGCCTTTGCTTACCGCTATGGCATCAATATTGCTTAATTTAGTATTTGATTCTTTTAAAACAACATCAATAAAGACATGCAAACTTTCGGCATGCGAATAATTCTTGTTGTTATCTTCTTTTAAGAAAACTGTTTTACCCTCTTTTGAAATCGAAACAGAACAATTGGTCGTTGTTGTTTCGATGTTTAGTATTAAAGCCAAATTAATCTACCGTTATTGTTTTTCCATGTAAAAGTCTAAAACTTTTGTCTTAAAAACAAAAATTGATCTAGTGATATTAAACTATAATTGCTTTATCCGCAAGAATAAAGCAATTATAAATAAACAATAATTGTTAAACTATCATTAATCCAATTCTGAGATAGGGATACCAAAATAGAACTCCAACACTTTTAGTTTAAATATATAATCGTATTTGGTTCTAATCACATCACTTTGAGCAGCTTCTAACTGATTTTGTGATTGGCTAAAGTCAAATGCATTTAACAAGCCAACATTGTAACGCTCTTGCGAATAATTGTAAGCTTCTTGACGTGCCGTTACCGTTTTTTGGGCAGCATCATAAGCTTTCATGGCGCCTTTAGCATCATTAAAGGCCTGATATACATTGGCTTCTAAATCCAGATTAGCTTGTTCTAATTGAAATTTAGATCGTTCTAAATTTATACGACTTCTGCTTACATTATTACTCGTAGAAAAACGATTGAAAATTGGAATGCTTAATTGAAATCCAAAATTATGACGCTTATTATTGGAAATTTGAATATCAAATGGCTGTGGATCAAACAATTCCGAAGTAAAATAATTAGTTCCAAAACTATAAAAACCACTTAATGTTGGCTGGAAAGCGCCTTTTGCTATTTTCAAATTATAAGCTGCTATTTCCGTATTGGCTTCTGCTATTTTAATTTCATAACGTTCTTCCTTAGCTTTACTAACTATGGTTTCAGGAGTTTCATTCAAAATGTTGGTCATTGGCACATCATAATCAATATCCGCAGTATCAAAATTTTGATAATCCTTAATCAATAAAGTTTGCGCCAAGCTTACCCTTGACAATAAAATAGCATTTTCGGCATTTACTATTTGTTGTTCTTGCGAGGCAATAGTTGCCTGAACCTCAAGCAAATCCCCTCTTGGCAATAAACCGCTATCAACTAAACTTTGGGTTCGTTCTAGTTGTTGTATCGAAACGGTCAGTTGTGCTTGCAATACTTTTAATTGTTCTTTATTGAAAAGAATTTGCAAAAATGAATTAGCAACCATCAGGGAAATATCATCTTTCATTTTATCTAGTTGATATTGACTCGCTACAATTTCTAATCTAGAACGGTAGAGCTGATTCAAATTTCTTAAACCATCATATATAGTAATATTGGAATTTATATTGCCAGAAAGTGTCTTGGATGTTGCTGTAACAGCATCAAAACTTACTGGATTTTGAGTTAGACCAATACTCCAAGAATAAGATGATGATGCACTTAAACTCGGCAAAAAATTACCAACAGCATCTTTTTTGTTTGTTTCTGAAGTTTGTAAATCTAATCCTGACTGTTTTACTGAAATATTATGTTCTAAAGCATACGCCACACATTCTTGTAGTGTCCATTTTTTTTGTGAAAAAC
>NCDW01000088.1 GCA_002280395.1 Flavobacteriales bacterium 32-35-8 | reverse complement strand
GGGTTAACTTTGGCCGTGTTAATTCATCGCATTTACTTGAAAATAATGTTAAATTAAAGTTTAAGGATTTTAGTTTTTTATATTTGTGAAATCAATAAAAATCTTAAAACCAATCAACTTTATAAGTAGTAAAATCATACTTATCTGAAATCGGTTCAATTCCGATAAAACAATATTAATTTCATGGAAACAGCAATTATTTTAGTATTTGTAATGGGGTATTTAGCCATTACTTTAGAGCATAATTTGAAAATAGATAAGTTAATTCCAGCCTTGGTAATGATGGCTATCTGTTGGGCATTAATAGCTTTAGGATTAGAAAGTTTTCCTCAATGGTTCGATTCTGCTAATCATAGTCTATTAGAAGGATTTAGTTCATTTACTTCAGATGAAAAAATGCACCTAATGGAAGAAACGTTACTTCATCATTTAGGTAAAACGGCAGAAATATTGGTGTTTCTTTTAGGAGCCATGACCATAGTTGAAATCATTGATTATTTTGATGGTTTTTCAACCATTAAAGACTTTGTGAAAACAAAAAAGAAAACAAAAATTTTATGGATTTTTTCAATACTTGCGTTTACGTTGTCTGCAATTATTGATAATTTAACAGCTACCATTGTTTTAATATCCATACTCCAAAAAATAGTTAAAGATAGAAATGTAAGGCTATATTATGCGGGTTTAATTATTATTGCGGCCAACGCTGGAGGAGCCTGGTCTCCTATTGGCGATGTTACTACTACCATGTTATGGATAGGTAAAAAGGTAAGTACAGAGTATTTGGTAGGATATTTATTTATACCTTCCTTCTTGTGCATGGCTGTGCCTTCTTTTATCGCTTCTTTTTTGCCAATTTTTAAAGGTGATTTAGATATTGATGATGAGGATCTAATAGAGCCAAAGAAATCTGTGTTTAGTGCTAGAATGCTTTATTTGGGTCTAGGAGCTATTGTGTTTGTTCCTGTTTTTAAAATGGTTACGCATTTACCTCCGTATGTTGGGATGATGTTATCTTTGGGTGTTGTTGCTACTTTTGCTGAGATATATAGCAGGAGGAAATTTAGCATCACAGAATTGAACTCAGAGGAAAGTGATGCTCATGCCATTCATAGCCCCGTTCATCATTCTTTGTCCAGAATAGAATTGCCAAGTA
The DNA here is from genome assembly GCA_002280395.1 of Flavobacteriales bacterium 32-35-8. GTDB lineage: Bacteria > Bacteroidota > Bacteroidia > Flavobacteriales > Flavobacteriaceae > Confluentibacter. The sequence continues at coordinate 7,226 of NCDW01000088.1, read as the reverse complement.
TATTGTTCTTTTTAGGGATATTAATGGCCGTAGCGGCTTTAGAATCGCTTGGTATTTTGTTTGATTTTGCAGGAACTTTGGAAAGAACAATGCCAAGATTAGGTACAGAGTTGCATGTAAGCGAAGGTGTATCAGATTTAGTTGTGTTACTGCTGGGTGTGGGATCCGCGGTTATTGATAATGTGCCTTTGGTAGCAGCCAGTTTAGGAATGTTCCACGAACCTATGGATAATGAATTGTGGCATTTTGTAGCTTATTCAGCTGGAACGGGAGGTAGTATGCTTATTATTGGGTCGGCTGCGGGCGTTGTAGCAATGGGAATGGAAAAAATTGATTTTTTCTGGTACCTAAAGAAGATTTCATGGTTGGCACTAATTGGCTTTTTGGTGGGTGCTGTAGCATTTATGTTTACAAGAACTTTATTTTAATATACTTTAACAAAAAAACAAACGTTATCAATTCAAGAAATAAAATTTTATATGCTAAATACCATAATCCAAACTACCCAAGAAGGTGCCGAGTTGCTTACAGATGAAGTGCCTGTTGAAAAATCACTTTCAATAATCGAGTTAATTAGTAGTGGTGGACTTGCAGGACAAATCATAATTGCAGTTTTGTTTTTAATGCTTGTTTTTGCCATCTATATTTATTTTGAGCGATTATTTGCCATTAAAGCAGCATCAAAAGTCGATTCAAATTTCATGAATCAAATTAAGGATCATGTAAGCCATGGAAAAATTGATACAGCCCAAATACTTTGTGCGCAAGCAAATACACCTGTATCTAGATTGATTGGAAAGGGGATATCTAGAATTGGAAAACCGCTTGCAGATATCAATACAGCTCTGGAAAATGCAGGAAGATTAGAAATATATGGATTGGAAAAAAACGTGAGTATGTTGGCTACAATTTCTGGTGCTGGGCCTATGATAGGATTTCTTGGTACGGTAGTTGGTATGATATTAGCGATATTTGAGCTTGCCAATGCAGGAGGTACCATACAAATGGATGTTTTAGCAAGTGGACTTTACACGGCAATGACAACCACTGTTGCAGGTTTGATTGTTGGAATTGTTTCTTTTATGGCATACAATCATTTGGTGGTTAAAACCGATAAAGTTGTTTATCAAATGGAAGCAAACTCATTGGAGTTTCTGGATCATTTAAACGAACCATCATAGGATGAATATTAGAGGAAGAAATAAAGTATCGCCAGAATTCAATATGTCGTCAATGACAGATATTGTTTTTCTACTACTTATATTTTTTATGATAGCTTCTACATTGGTTTCTACAAGTGCTATTGATATTTTACTGCCAAAAGCTAGTGGTAAAACAGAGAATAAAAAATCGATTGCAGTGAGTATCCAGAAAGATTTAACCTATTATATTGATGAAAAAAGAGTAGGTGAAAGTGTATTGGAATCAGAATTGATTACAGCACTTTCCACCGAAGAGAGCCCAACAATTATTTTACGTGCAGAAAAATCGGTGCCAGTTGAAAATGTTGTGAAAGTCATGGACATTGCTAATAGAAACAAGTTTAAGATTATATTAGCGGTTAAACCTGGTAGTTAATTATAAATTATTTCAGTTTTTTCTGTTAGAATTAGTTAGCAAGCCAAGTTTTAAATTTACTAAGGAATACAATCGCCCACAATCAAAAAAATTAATAAGCATTAACAAATGAAATTTTTAGAAACCAAACACGAAAAGGATTCTGCGAAATTAACAACGTTAATTACAGCGATATTAATTTTATTATTATTTGTTGTGGGAGCTCCTTACATGGATCCACCGATTGAGTATGGCGTTGCGGTAAACTTTGGAACAACGGATTTTGGAAAAGGCGATGTTCAACCATTGGAACCCATAAAATCTGAGCCAAAAGACATTAATGAACCGTATCAACCAGATGTTTCAAAAGCGGAACCAACTAAAGCATCTGAATCAAAAGAAGAAGTCTTAACCCAAGAGAACGAAGAGGCCATTGCCATAAAAAAGCAAAAACAAGCAGAAGCGAATGCCAAAGCCATTGCTGATGCCAAAGCGAAAGCCGAAGCAGATAGAATTGCTAAAGAAAAGCAAGAGCAAGATGATAAGAAACGTAAATTGGATGCTTTAATAGGAGGTGTTAGTAAATCTGAAGGTACGGCAACAGGTGGTGAAGGGAATGATAATAAAGCTGGGGATAAAGGCCAATTAGATGGAGATCCTTATGCACCAAGTTATTTTGGTTCTGGAGGCTCTGGAAGCGGTGGTGTTGGTTATGGATTGAATGGAAGGGGTAGAGCCACCTATAATACCTTAAAACAAAATTGTAATGAATCTGGAATGGTGATTGTTAGAATTACGGTCAATAGAAATGGTAATGTGATTGAAGCAGAACCAGGTGTAAAAGGAACAACCAATACTGCACCTTGTTTATTGGAACCTGCTAAGAAAATAGCTTTATCACATAAATGGCAGCCAGATCCTAATGCACCAACAAAACAAATAGGTTTTGTCAAAGTTAACTTCCAGTTAGGTCAATAGAAATGACGTATCAAGATATCCTCAATTGGATGTTTTCGCAACTGCCAATGTATCAAAGACAGGGTAAATCGGCTTTTAGAAAAGATTTATCAAATACCTTAAAATTAGCTGAATATTTAGATCATCCTGAAAGACATTTTAAATCCGTTCATATAGCAGGGACCAATGGTAAAGGCTCTACAAGCCATATGCTGGCTTCCATTCTTCAAGAAGCGGGCTATAAAGTTGGATTATACACGTCGCCCCATTTAAAAGACTTTAGAGAGCGCATTAAGATTAACGGTAGGGTTGTAAGTAAACAATTTGTTATAGGTTTTATTAAGCACAATAAATCGTTTTTTGAAACCAATTCCTTGTCTTTTTTTGAAATGACTGTTGGTATGGCATTCGATTATTTTTCAAAGCAAAGAGTTGATATTGCTATTGTTGAAGTTGGTCTTGGTGGCCGATTGGATTCTACAAATATTATAAATCCGGAAGTTTCTGTTATAACTAACATCGGGTTTGATCACATGCAATTTTTGGGAAATACACTGGAAGACATAGCTTCTGAAAAAGGAGGTATCATAAAACCAAATGTGCCTGTAGTTATTGGTGAAACACAATTGGAAACAAAGCCTGTATTTTTGAATTTGGCTTCAAAAAATAATTCCCCTATCACTTTTGCAGATATGGAAATTAAAGAGGTTTTAGAAAGCGATTTAAAAGGTATTTATCAGGAAAAGAATATAAAAACAGTACTTCAATCCATAATAAAAATTCAAGAAAGAGGTTTTAAAATATCCCAAACTGATATTAAGAAGGGCTTATTAAATGTTGTGAACAATACAGGTTTAATGGGGAGATGGCAAATTTTGCAGCAGAACCCGAAAGTAATTTGTGATACGGCGCATAACAAAGAAGGACTGAATTATGTTATGAAACAACTTTTGGATGAAACTTATAATTCACTTCATATGGTATTTGGGGTGGTCAATGATAAAGATGTGTCATCCATTTTACCTTTATTGCCAAAAAAGGCAACTTATTATTTTTGCAAACCAGATATTCCACGAGGATTGGATGCTGATGAACTAAAAAAGTTATTTATTGATTTTGGATTTACTGGACAAGCTTATAGTTCTGTAAAAGAAGCATATAAAGCGGCAAAAAATAAGGCAAATGAAAATGACTGCATTTATATTGGCGGTAGTACATTTGTGGTTGCAGAAATAGTTTGAATTTTTATTGAAAAAATTTTTGAAGATTAAAAAACTAGCTTATATTTGCACACCTAATTAAAGGGCGACTAGCTCAGCTGGTTCAGAGCATTTGGTTTACACCCAAAGGGTCAGGGGTTCGAATCCCTTGTCGCCCACAAAAAAAAATCCTAAAGTACATACTTTAGGATTTTTTGTTTCTCATATAAATAAGGGTCATTAACTCAGTTGGTTCAGAGTGTCACGTCGACAACGTGGAAGTCACTGGTTCGAATCCAGTATGACCCACTATTTTTATAAAATATCCAATATTCTTTCCATTGCCATGCCTCTAGAGCCTTTTATTAAAAGCGTAGCATCTTTAATGGATGCAGGTTTAAATGCACCTTTGAAATCTGAAAAGGATTTGTATTTGGTGGATTTGCTTGAATCAATTCTGGTTTGATAAAAGTTTTCGCCAAGTAGAATAATGCTATCAATGTTTAATAAGTTAGCTAAATCGACTATATTTTGATGTTCTTGAGCTGATTCATCCCCTAATTCGAACATATCCCCAATAATGGCAACTTTATTGCCCGTTTGTTTTTCGAAATTATTGAGAGCGGCTGCCATACTCGTAGGATTGGCATTGTAGGCATCTAAAATGATTTTATTGCTTCCCTTTTGCATAATCTGCGAGCGATTATTGGCTGGAACATAAGTTTCAATGGCTTGTTTAATGGCTTTATCATCAACTTCAAAATAATTTCCAATAGCAATGGCTGCGGCGATATTACTAAAATTATAATCACCAATCAATTGACTTTCAATAGTGAAATTGTTATAAGCACATATTACAAAAGGTTGAGCCTCCATAAAATCGATGCGCACATCAGGCATTTTGTTCTTATTTCCAAATGTATAAGTAGTAGCTTTTTTGGTTTTCTCTAATTGAATGCTATCATTTGCATTAACAAAAATGGTTTTATTGTGTTCAATTAAATAGTCATACATTTCGCTTTTTCCTTTAATAACACCTTCAACACCGCCGAAACCTTCTAAATGGGCTTTTCCAAAGTTTGTGATATAACCATAATCTGGTTTTGCTATCTGACATAAAAATACTATTTCTTTTAAGTGATTGGCGCCCATTTCCACAATGCCAATTTCGGTATTCTTATTCATAGACAACAATGTTAACGGAACACCTATATGGTTGTTTAAATTGCCAACAGTTGCTGTTGTTTTGTGTTTTTTTGATAGCGTTGCATTAATTAACTCTTTAGTGGTTGTTTTTCCATTGCTGCCCGTTAATGCAATTATTGGGATGTTTAAAAAAGTGCGATGAAATGAAGCTAATTCTTGAAGTGTTTCAAGTACATTATCAACTAATACTGTTTGAGAGTTTTTAGAAAATTCAGCTTCATCAATAATAACATATTTTGCGCCCAATTTTATAGCCTGTTCCGCGTAAGTGTTTCCATTGAAATTATCGCCTTTAAGAGCGAAAAACATATCGTTTTCTTTAATTTTTCTAGTGTCTGTACATGCTGAATGGCATTCCAGAAATAATGTGTGGAGTTGTTGGATTTTCAAGAATAAAGTCTTTTAATTATGAAATTAAATGTATAAAAAAAGTCCTAACATTTGCTAGGACTTTTAAATATTATTGGAAGATTATTTAATTCTTCGTTTTATTTTTTGCTTTGCTTTTTGAGCCTACTCTAGACATAGCACATCTAAATCCGATGTAATCTGTTGCCATATCTTGGGGGAAATAGCGTCTTTGAGCTGGATCTAGCCAATATTCCCTATCTTTCCAAGAGCCACCTTTGTAAACCCTTGTTTCATCATTAATTAAAGAAGTTCTGTTGTTGTCTTTATCATACTCTCTAATAATGTTACCTAAAGAATCCCTAGTAACGGAATGCTTGGGAGCATTGTACATTTTTCTGGTTTCAGCATCCTCTTTATTTTCACCTTCGGTTTCATCATCGTTAAAGCTTTCAAAGTATCTGGATGAACGCTTGTCACCATCTCTAAAGTTAATCTCGTTACTTTTATCGAAGTTTGTTCTTAAATAGGTTTCGTTTTCATCAACAGGAACTTGTAGAATTTCTCCAGGAAGATTTCTTGCAACCAATTTACCAGTTGACAACGTATCATAAACAATATCTTCAGAAGTTACAATCTTTACAGTTCCATCATCATTAATAGCATTTTTGGTGTAAACGTTTCCTCTGTAGTAGTTGAAATCGTTAAATTCATCATCTACAATTGGTCTATAAACATCGGCAACCCATTCGGCAACATTTCCAGCCATATCATATAAACCGAAATCATTAGGGTCGTAAGATTTAACTTTGTTTGTGATATCAGCACCATCATCAGACCATCCAGCAATACCGCCGTAATCACCTTTTCCTTGTTTGAAATTAGCTAATTGATCACCACGGGTTTTACGTTTTCCAGAACGCGTATATTGTCCGTCCCAAGGATATTTTTTACGGCCTCGGTATAAATTATAAGCTCTTATTTCACTTAAGCCTAAAGCGGCATATTCCCATTCGGTTTCAGTTGGGAGTCTGTATTTTGGCGATATAATACCTGTTTCTCTGGTAGCATATACACCTACAGGATTTCCATCGGCATCGGTACGAACATTTCTTCTTCCGCTATCAGGGTTGATAATTTCTTCATTGCCGCCATATGTTAATGTTGGTGCATTGATATAAGTATCTGTGTTAAACGTAGATTCTGCGTTAACATCTGTTGTTTTGGCATCACGTTTTAAATAACCGGCACTTTCTAGGTAGTATTCATTAACCCGATCGGATCTCCAATTTGCAAATTCTACAGCTTGAATCCAACTAACACCTACAACGGGATATTCAGCATATCCAGGGTGACGTAAGTAGTTTTCGGTCATGATTTCATTAAATCCTAAGCGGTTTCTCCAAACCAATGTATCTGGTAAAGCACCATGGTAAATAGCTCTAAAATTTTCATCGGAGGGTGGATAAACTCTCTTAATCCAATCTAGGTACTCTAAATACATTATATTGGTAACTTCAGTTTCGTCCATGTAGAAAGACTGAACGTGTTGCTGGGTTGGTGTATTATTCCAATCATGCATAACGTCATCTTGAACTCTACCTTTTGTAAAAGTTCCGCCTTCTACAAAAACTAAACCTGGTGAAGTTTCCTGTTCTTTAAAGCTAGTATTGTATTGAAAACCCCCTTCTTTGTCGTTAATTTGCCATCCAGTGGCTCTAGAACTATTCTTGGAACTTGATGATTTTTTACAACCAATCAAGACTACAGATAATGTCAGGATTAATAATACTTTGATTGTCACTACTTTTTTCATATCCATACCGTTTAAGTAAGCTAATAATGTTTTTGGTGCTGCAATATAGTAATTAAACCGAACATCGCAAGCGTTTTTTTGCATTTCAACCAAAAAAAAGCGCATTTCGTCCTATTTTTGATGCGTTACATCGATGTTTTTGG
>NCDW01000087.1 GCA_002280395.1 Flavobacteriales bacterium 32-35-8 | reverse complement strand
TTTAATAAATTACTTCCAAACAAATCTAAAGGAGTGATTTTCGAAGCATGAGAAAATTGTATCGAGAAGCAAACAACTAAACAACCAACAGCTAACGACCATCAACCATCAACCAACACCCAACACCCAGAACCCCGCCACCTCAAGCATGCCTAAAGCATAGATAAAGCATCCCAAAAGCAATAACGCACAAACCCACAAATACCTAAAAAAGCAGAAAAAACAACTAAAAACCCTACAAAAAAGTAAAAAACACCAATTCAAGAAAAAAAGACCCTTTAGACACATTTCAAAAAACAAGAAAACAAAAAACAAAGTATGTTTACCCTTACAATAACTACCAGAGCGGTAGTTAAGCCTAAACCAGTTCCTAAAAATAACGGAACATAAAACCCCAAATCATGGCAAAATTAAACAGCTTTATTAAGATTGAAGGTACCCTAGACAATCTTACCTTTTACAAGGGCAAAGAAGGGTATTTAGTAAAAACAAAAAGTGGCGTGAGTGCCAAACGCATTAAAAACGACCCTGCTTTTGCACGAACCAGAGAAAATGGGTCCGAATTTGGACATGCAGCCACCAGTGGCAAACAACTGCGTCGTGGTATTTTAGACCTGTTAACCGATGTAAAAGACGATTTAGTCACATCGCGTTTAACCCAAACCATGACAAAAGTTAAAGATGCAGACACCACCTCACCCAGAGGCGAACGTCAAGTAGCTATTGGCCTTGCAACACCACTTGGTAAATTGGCATTAAACGGATTTAACTTTAATAGCAATGCCATTTTAAGCAGTGTATTGCTATCCGACTTTACGTTGAACACCACCACGGGTGCCATTAGTATGGCAGAGTTTATTCCCGCTCAAAACCTAAATGCACCTCCAGGCAGCACACACGTAAGTTTAATAGCGGGTTTTTTAGACATCGATTTTAGTACAGATATCAAAGACCTACAGCTCAGTCCCACGGTTAATCTGCCCATCGACAACACAAACACGCCAGTAACATTAACGCCAGCCGCAGTACCATCTGGAACAGGTAATAAAATGTACTTTCTTAAAGTGGCATTTTACCAAGAAGTAAATGGCTTACAATACGCCCTAAACAATGGCGCCTTTAATGCCTTAAAATTAGTGGATATCCTGTAAACAAAAAGCAAACCCAGCACCATCTTAACATATCAAAAGGTGGTGCTTTTTTTTCATCCCTGCGCAGGCAGGGATCTCTTTTGTCATCCCTGCGTAGGCAGGGATCCACTAAAAACCAAGAAACACCAATAATAAGTAAAAACCCCCATTTGTCACCCTAAACCTCCTATGACTTGTCACCCTAAACTCGCCTGTGCTGAACTTGTCTCAGTATTTCAGGGTCTTATCCAACTCAACCAAGATGCTAAAACCAGTTAATCATAACAAACATTGGAACAGCAAATCAACTAAACAACAAACAACTAAACAACAAACACCCTTATTTGTTATCCCTAAGCCCCTTAGGACTTGTCACCCTGAACTCGTTTCAGGAGACTTAGGACGTACGCTTAAACACCGACTTTATTTTATACCAAATTCCCGAACGCTCGTTTTTATCACCATGATAGCCATTGGCATAATTGCCATAACCATAGCCATAACCATAACCATAACCATAACCATAACCATACTTCGCTTTTTGATCATAGCCATTATACACCACGCTGATGTTTTTAACCTGCTTGGTGCGGTGCTTTTCGTTTATAAAATTGAGCATCTCCCGTTTGGTATAATCCTGACGAATCACATATAAAGAGGCATCTACATATTCCAGCAATTCTAGAGCATCGGCTACCAAGCCAATGGGCGGTGTATCCAATACAATATAATCATATTGGGTTTTAAGTTTGGTTATCAGTTCGGTGAGCTTGTCACTAATTAATAATTCTGAAGGATTGGGTGGTACGGGACCGGACGTAATAACATCTAAAAACTCAATCTCTGTGGTTTGAATGACTTTTTCAAGAGCTGCGTCACCAATTAGATAATTCACAATGCCCAAATCATTTTTAATGCCAAAATCCTCAAAAATCTTTGGTTTGCGTAAATCGAGTCCCAACAAAATGGTTTTTTTACCACTTAAGGCAAACACGGTCGCCACATTAATGGAACAAAAGGTTTTACCCTCACCACTTACCGATGAGGTGACCAATACCGTTTTGGCCCCTTCTAAATCTTGGGTTTTGTAAAAATATTGCAAGCCCGTTCTAATAGCTCGAAACGATTCTGCGACAGCGGATTTTGGTTTCTGGTGCACGACCAAATTATTTTTTAGACTGCTTTTTCCAATAACGCCCAAAATAGGAATGCTTGTTAATTGCTCCACATCCATGGGACTATGAATGAAATGATCGGTTAAGGTTAAAATAAACGCCAATACAAGAGGCACGAGCAAGGCTAAAAATGCCGCTAATAGATAACGGACATTTAAATTACGTCCCAACAACATAGCTCCTGTATTTTTGGCAGCATCTATAATCAAGATATCGGATACATTCGAGGCTTTAATGATTTCAGCCTCACCACGTTTTGCCAAAAACACATTATAGGTTTCTTGGCTCAACGAATATTGTCGTTGTATGCTTATGAGCTGTTGTTGGTCTTCTGGCAATTTACTGAACTGCAGTTCCACCAGCCTTAACTCATTATTCACTTGGTCTTGGTCTCTTTTTAAGACATTACTCACCGAACTGATGTTTTCCAATAGCACATTCTTCAAACCTTCAATTTGTCGGTTTAAGTCATCGAAAATGGTCGCATCGCTTCTTACGGAATATTGTAATTTCGACTTCTGTACCGAGAGGTCATTGATTCTACCTACATTGGCAATAATATTGGCATCGCTAATACCCGCTATTGAAGGCGCTGGGATATCGGTAAACGTGCTACTATTTAATAAATAGTTTTTTAGGGTGTTATAATAGTCTAATTGCCTAATGATGCTTTCCTTATTGGCATCCAAAGCCGTAAACTTGTCATTGAGTAATTTGCCTTCATCATTGAGTGTATAGATTTTATTTTTCTTTCTATACGCATTCAATTCACTGGCATTATCCGTTAGCTCATCCTTGACCCTGGAAATTTGTTCATCAATAAACGCAATGGCGTTGGTAGCAAAAAGGTTTTTCCGCTCTAATTGATCGTCGCTCAACACCGCCACCATGGCATTTAAGTAGTCCACTATTTTACCAGTGTTTTTATCAATAAGGGAAATATCCAATATGGGAGACCCTTGAATATTACTCACATCTGTTCTACCTTGGTAACTCGCCACGACACCATCAAAACTGCCAAATTGAATGAATAACGGTTCTCCAATGGTGGGCTGACGGTCATCGGCCAAAACAAGAACACCTTTCAGAAAAGGAAGGTTCACGTTTTCACCAACCTTAAATGCTTTTTTAAAAACGCCTACGGGCACTGTAACCCCTGTTATGGCTTTGGTAATATAATTTTGAGCTGGCACCGACGCGCTTTGAAAATCGACTTCCAAATCATAAGCCGTTGCACTGGTAAAGGTGATTTTAATAGGGGCATTAAGAAGTTGCGGGGCATTGTAATCGTGGTTAAACCTAAAGGGTGCCGCCTTATAAATATCTTGCTTGGCGAAACGGCCTTGCCTTAAATAACTTTTATAAAACTCAAGCCGATCGACCACCTTTTCATGATGCGTCCTTGATTTTAAGGTCACGATGATGGTTTGCAATTTAGAGGTCACCCCGCCCCAGTTAAACGTCAAGCTGGCGTTGGAGGTAAACAATGGGTTGCTGTCGTCTTCAATGGATATTTTAGTGCCCAACTTATAAGAGAACTCCTCGCGGATGTTTAACTGGTAAACCACAAAAACGCCAATAGCCAACAGCACAATAAACAGTTTCCAATAACTTAAAGCCCTGAATAAAAACTTTTTGATATCGAATACCGAATTACTAGAGTCTGACGCTTCAAATTCTTCAAGCATGGTGCTATTATAGGTTTTTTGTTAAAAAATACGTTGATACGATGACCGAAAAAAGCGACGCAATAATAGTTAAGTTTTGAACGGCCGTTTGTCCTGCTCCTAATGCCTTACGTTTTAAGGGCTTCACTAAAATGATATCGTTAGGTTGAATGTAATAATAAGGGGACTGCATGGCCGCAATATCGGTTAAATCGATGTGGTGGATTTTTTGTCCATCTGGATATTGCCTGATAATAAGCACATCCATTCTATCGCCCGTAGGTCGAATATCCCCAGCATTGGCGAGGGCTTCAATGATATTAACACGATCTTGGTAAAGGGTTAAAACACCCGTTCCATTCACTTCGCCCGTAACCGTATAGCGCAAACCTGCTAATTTAACGGTCACAAATATTTCAGCGGTTTCCTTAAAGTACTGCTCTAGTAGCTTTTGTTTTACCAATTCCTCTATTTCCACGATGGTATACCCCAATACGTTAATCTCCCCCAAAATAGGAAACTTGATATTACCATGTAAATCGACTGTAAATCCATTAAAATACAGTGAAGCCCCCCCTGCTTGTCCAACAGCATTGTTGGATTCTACAGGATTGAAAATAGCGGTTAATTCATTATCCAATGCTTTAACGCTAATTCTTAATATATCATTAATCTGTACTCTGTATGGCTTTGATAATTCCCTTACCGCTAAGGAGTCATTGGATATCGTCCCTTTATCCTGTAAATAAACAACGTCTTTATTGGTGATGCACGAAGAACACAACACGGCAATTGTTATACTAATAAACAATGAAAATTGTTTTATCATAAAGTAAATGGATTTACCACAAATATAACTTTTCAAAGGTAACAATAAAACTAATACTGTTATTTTTGGTTTTTTATCCGTTCTTTGCAAAAAAAATACGCCTTGAATTATTTAACTGTCGAAAATATATCAAAATCCTACGGAGAGCTGACGCTTTTCGAAAACCTCTCTTTTAGTGTCCATAAAGACCAAAAAATAGCCTTTGTTGCAAAAAACGGCACGGGGAAAACCTCTATTTTAAATATTCTTTCGGGCGAGGATGAAGCCGATTCTGGAAATGTCATCTACAGAAAAGACATTAAAGTGGCCTTTTTATCGCAAGACCCGAAATTGGATAAGGATTTAACTATTGAAGAAACCATTTTCGCGAGTGATAATCCCATTTTGAAAGTCATTTTAAATTACGAACATGCCCTTTTAGACCCTGAAAATGAGGATGCCTACCAAAAGGCGTTTGAGCAAATGGAACAGCACCAAGCCTGGGATTTTGAAACACAATACAAACAAATACTGTTCAAATTAAATCTAGAGGATTTAAATCAAAAAGTAAGCACGCTTTCTGGTGGTCAGAAAAAAAGACTATCATTAGCAAATGCCTTAATAAATAAACCGGATTTATTGATTTTGGATGAACCTACCAATCATTTGGATTTAGAAATGATTGAATGGTTAGAATCCTTTTTCGCCAAGGAAAACATGACGCTTTTCATGGTGACGCACGACCGTTACTTTTTGGAACGTGTGTGCAATGAGATTATTGAATTAGATGAAGGCCAACTTTATAGTTACAAAGGCAACTATTCGTATTATTTAGAAAAACGCGAAGCAAGAATTGAACAAACCGAAGTAGAAACAGGCAAAGCCAAACAACTCTTCAAAAAAGAACTGGAATGGATGCGCCGCCAGCCGAAAGCCCGTACCACAAAATCAAAATCCAGAATAGACGATTTTCATGATATAAAACACCGCGCCAGCCAACGTCGGAATGATTATGAAGTGCAATTAGAACTGAACATGGAACGTTTGGGCAATAAAGTTGTTGAGTTCCATAAAGTCCATAAATCATTTAAGGACAAAGTGATTCTGAATGGTTTTGAATACCTATTTAAAAATGGCGAACGCACTGGTATTATTGGTAAAAACGGCACAGGAAAAACGACTTTTTTAAATCTTTTAACCCAAACGGAACAACCAGATTCTGGAAAAATAATTAAAGGCGACACGGTTAAATTTGGTTATTATACCCAAAATGGCATTACCATAAAGCCAAACCAAAAAGTGATTGATGTTATTAAAGAATTTGGCGATTACATTCCTTTAAAAAAAGGACGCCAAATTTCTGCGCAACAACTCTTGGAACGCTTTCTATTCGATAGAAAAAAGCAATATGACTTTGTTGAAAAATTAAGTGGTGGCGAACGCAAGCGTTTGTATTTATGCACTGTTTTAATTCAGAATCCTAATTTTTTAATTTTGGATGAGCCGACCAACGATTTGGACATTGTCACTTTAAACGTGTTGGAAAGTTTCTTATTGGATTTTCCTGGCTGCGTGATTGTGGTGTCGCACGACCGTTATTTTATGGATAAAGTAGTGGATCATCTTTTTGTATTTAAAGGCGAAGGCGAGATTGAAGATTTCCCCGGGAATTATACCGATTACCGTGTTTATGAAGATAGCCAGCCAGTTATTTCCAATACTTCGGAAGAAAAGAAAGATAAAAAAGCATGGAAAAAAACCGAGGATAATAAACTGACCTACAACGAAGAAAAGGAACTTAAAAATATTGAAAGTAAGCTGAATTCGCTTGCTTACGATAAAAAAGAACTAGAAGCGAAGTTTAATAACCCCGATTTATCTCCCGATGAGATAAACAAACTATCGGAAGCATTACAGAAAGTTCTGGATGATATAGAAGCCAAAGAAGAACGCTGGCTGGAGTTGTTGGCGAAATTGGAAGATTAGGTGTTGGTTGTTGATTTGTTTAGTTGTTAAGTCGTTTAGTTGAAATAAACTTTTAACTTTTCACATAAAAACCCTTAATATATCACAGAGATGCGCAAAGAAACCTTTAATTCTCTGTGAGTCTCAGCGGAAAAACCTCCATAATACTCTGTGAAATAATTAGAGGCAAAAAACTTTTAACTTTACAAGTTATGTCAGTTCGAGTGAAATATTGAGGAACGAAATATTTTGTATCGAGAACAAACATAAAATATGTTGTACCAAATTAAGCAATACATAAAATTCTTGTTCAAATCCACCAACCAACACGGGGTGCACTCGCCTTTTGTATTTAATTTGGTCACGAAATGCTTTTATGACACATCCCATTATGAAGCTTACAAACAGATTATAACTTACAAAAAAGAGTTACTAAAAAACAGAACTAACATTAAGGTAACCGATTTAGGTGTAGGCTCTCATGCCACAAAACAACAAAAACGCCTTGTTTCTGAAATGGCCAAAAATGCCGGAACGACTAATAAAAGAGCCAAACTTTTATACAGACTTTCCACGTATTTTAAATTTGAAAACATATTGGAGTTAGGCACATCGCTTGGTATTGCAACGCACGCTATGAGTTTGGCAAATCCAAATGCGAATCTTATAACTATTGAAGGTTGCCCGAATATTTCGGAATTTACAAAATCAACTTTTAAAAAATATAATCTAGAAAATATCCAAATAATTACTGGAAATTTTAATGATGTCATAAAAGACCTAACACCAAAAACCTTAGACCTCATTTTCTTCGATGGCAATCATCAAAAAGAAGCAACTTTACAATATTTCGAATCCCTTTTAGAAACCGCTCACAACGATTCAGTTTTTATTTTTGATGATATTTATTGGTCGAAAGAAATGACCGAAGCTTGGGAAACCATCAAACAACACCCAAAAGTTACCATCACCATTGACACATTTTTTTGGGGATTTGTGTTTTTTAGAAAAGAACAGGCTAAGCAGGATTTTTTTGTTAGGGTTTAGATGTTTAATCGTTGAGTTGTTGAGAGGTTTAGTTACTAAGCTGCTCAGATTGTCATTCCTGCGAAAGCAGGAATCCACTTTTTAATACAAAATTAATCATTGTAATTTTGGATTCCTGCCTTCGCAGGAAATCGAAGATTCGACAAAGCCAAGGACAAAAACATTAGTGAATTCGTGGCAAAACTTTTTACTTTTTACTTTTAACTTTTAATATTTAACTTCTAACTTTGAAGTTATGAAAATCTACACTAAAACAGGCGACACAGGAACCACGGCATTATTTGGTGGCACGCGCGTACCTAAGCACCACATTCGTATTGAAAGCTACGGCACTGTTGATGAATTAAATTCCCATTTAGGATTGATTCGCGACCAAAACATCGATTCCCTATATAAAGATATCCTTATCAACATTCAAGATAAACTGTTTACCGTGGGCGCCATTTTAGCAACCGATCCTGAAAAAGCGATTTTGAAAAATGGTAAAGAACGCTTGAACATTCCAAAAATTTCAAATGAAGACATTGAACGTTTGGAACAAGAAATAGATATTATGAACGACGTATTACCACCTATGACACATTTTGTGTTGCCAGGTGGCCATCAAACGG
>NCDW01000086.1 GCA_002280395.1 Flavobacteriales bacterium 32-35-8 | reverse complement strand
GGAATCCAAGATTAATATTAACTCAATTGTGGATTCCTGCCTGCGCAGGAATGACAAAACTGACGAAATTTTGAGATCCATCAAGTTTAAAAAATCATGAGAAAATATATCGAGAAACAAAACAGCGAAAAAGGTATTCAAAATTATTTCCTAGTATAAATCGTGCTTGTCATTCCTGCGCAGGCAGGAATCTATTTTATTTAAAACTTAGATTGTCTTTGTGAGAAAAAATGTCGAACTTCGTTTGTTGGCTGGTATAAAAATTTAAAAGGCTTTTTATATCATTACTATTAATAGCACACAAGGGACTCTTATATTTTAGATGAAAAACTATTACCAAATACTTGGACTTGAAAGGGATGCTTCCAAAGAAGATATCAAGAAAGCATATAAAACTTATGCCACTAAATTTCATCCTGATAAACAAAATGGAGATAAATTTTTCGAAGAAAGATTTAAGGAAATACTTGAAGCCTATGAGATTTTAAGTGACGATTACAAGAAGGCAAATTATGACTCAAAATCAAAAACCAATTTTTCAACAGGTTCATCCCAATATTATAAACAGTATTACTCGAAATCTGAAGAAGATTTAAAGAAAGAAAGAAAGAGAGCAAAAAGAAAAAGAAAGAAAAGAAAGAGAGGAGCATATTCGGAAAGAGAATGCTGTACGAGAGAATGAAAAAAAGAAAATAGATGAAAAAATAAGAGCGAGAAAATCAAAAGTATTCTATACTAGCAAAGACTTAATAGTCAATGGAATGTATATTTACCACAACAGTAAGAGTTACTTGATTGATGATTTTGATATCGTGGCTTTAAGAAAAGATGACAGTTCAAATTTTGTTTTTTCAGGCATTGTTTTAATAATAATTGGGTTTCTTACAGCTGCCTTTTTTATTGGTATTTTGTTGATACCAATGGGTATTTTATTGCTGTTTTATAAAGAATATTTTGTCATTTTAGTTAATGAAAAAGGAGATATTCCACTTATTAAAGGAAATAAGCATAAGATGCAAAAAATCGTAAAACGAATAAAACAAGCAAAGGAATTAAGGTAAATACCTGACAAGTCATAAGAAAAAAAGAGTAGACCATGAGTATTTAATAATGCCGTTTCACTAATCAATTAAAAGATTGCGTCAGTCGTTCCTCCTTCGCAATGACAAAAAATAATAAAACTTTAGGAATTGTTGTTACCTACTCCAACCTCTCAATCCTAGCCCCAATAGCACGTAAACGCTCATCAATATTCTCGTAACCTCTATCAATCTGCTCGATGTTTTGTATGGTAGATGTCCCTTTGGCGGACAAGGCAGCAATCAATAACGATACCCCAGCACGAATATCTGGCGAAGTCATGGTCATCGCTTTTAAAGTCGATTTAAAATCGTGTCCAATAACAGTGGCTCTGTGTGGGTCGCACAAAATAATTTTGGCACCCATATCAATCAGTTTATCCACGAAGAACAAACGGCTTTCAAACATTTTTTGGTGAATCAAAACACTACCTCTCGCCTGTGTAGCCACAACCAAAATAATACTCAATAAATCGGGCGTAAAGCCTGGCCAAGGTGCATCGGCAATGGTTAAAATAGAACCATCAATAAAACTTTGTATTTCATAACCATCGGTATGTGCTGGAATATGAATATCGTCACCACGTCTTTCAACAGTAATACCTAACTTTCTAAATACGGTTGGAATGATGCCTAAATCGTCCCAAGACACATTGGTAATGGTGAGTTCACTTTTAGTCATCGCCGCCAAACCTATCCAGCTACCGATTTCAATCATATCTGGCAACATGGTATGATGCGTACCAGTTAATTTTTCAACACCATCAATAATCAACATATTAGAACCTACACCGCTGATTTGTGCGCCCATGCGGTTCAGCATTTTGCATAATTGCTGTAAATACGGTTCGCAAGCCGCGTTGTAAATAGTGGTTCTGCCTTCGGCAAGCACCGCAGCCATCACAATATTGGCAGTTCCGGTTACCGAAGCTTCTTCAAGGAGCATATAAGCGCCTTTTAATTTATCGGCTTCAACTCCGTAAAATTGATCTTCTTTATTGTATCTAAATTTGGCTCCTAAATTAATAAGGCCTTCAAAATGCGTATCTAATCTGCGGCGACCGATTTTATCGCCTCCCGGTTTTGGAATGTAACCTTTCCCGAATCTCGCTAACATGGGACCGACAATCATAATAGAACCGCGCAATCCACGGCCATCTTCCTTAAATTCGTCGGATTCCAAAAACTTTAAATTGACATCATCCGCTTGAAACGTATACGTTCCTTTGCTGATTTTTTCAATCTTAACACCTAGTTTTTTAAGTAGGCTTATCAGTTTATTAACATCAACAATATCTGGAATGTTATTTATAGTAACGAGGTCTGGAGTAAGAAGTACGGCACATAAAATTTGTAACGCTTCGTTTTTGGCTCCTTGAGGCTGAATGCTTCCTTTTAATTGGTGGCCTCCTTCAATTTTAAATGTTCCCATAGGTGGTGGTTAGTAACGTTTTCTTGGGCGATTGCTTAAATTACTCTTTTTATGGTGGCCGCCGCCTTTTTTATTGTTGGTGGTGGCGAATTTGGTTTTACTACGCATTAAACTGGTGGCATCGGACAAATCTTCTTCGGAATTTTGTAAATTTATTTTTCCGCCGGAAAGCTCGTATAAATGACCATAAATCACATCATCTTCCACCGTGTCTTTGTTCCAATTCAAGAAACATTTTTTCATGTGGTTGGCAATGGTAAAAATAAGCGCTTCCTTAAGGTCGCCTTCTTCCCACGTATTGGCAACGTCTATCATCGTTTTAATATTGTTTCCGTAAAAACGATATTTAGGAAAATTTTGAGGATATTTTAAGGGATCTGGACGTTCTGCCAATAATTCCCTAGACGGTTTTGGGTATGGTGAATCTGCATCCAATTCAAAATCGGCCATAATAAACAATTGGTCCCAAAGTTTGTGCTGAAAATCGGGTACATCACGTAAATGCGGCTGCATATTTCCCATAACGGCAATAATGGCTTTTGCCACTTTATCGCGTTCTTCTTTGGTCTCGCGGGTTTTAGCGTAATGAATCATTTTTTGCATATGGCGGCCATATTCTGGAATGATTAAATGTTCACGCTCGGTATTGTATTCTAAATCGTCTATCGTCAAAATTAAAGTGTGTGTAGAGTTAAATGTTTCTGCATGTAGTCGTTATGCCCGTGCAAAATACAAAAAAAAATTAAAGACTTATGACGCCTTCCACTTTTTCTGCAACTTCAAGGTATTTTTCTATAACCGCATCCGGATTTCTCATTAAAATATTAATGGAAACACTGGTGTACTTGCCGTTTTTAGATTCCGTTGTATTGATAACGGCGCCCATATTATCGAAAATGGCCTCTAAAATGGCTATTTTATGAACATCGGTAGGAATAATGAATTTATAAAGATATTCTGCTGGCCAATTGGCACTTAGTCGTAATTGCTCTCTTAATTTATTGTAAAATTCATCCGAATTTTGCGGTGTACTCATAATGTATTTGTAAGCTACAAATATACGGTTTCCATTTAATTTATAGAGGTAGCCATAGGATTTGATATAATTTTAACTCGAAATTGGTAGTCTTCATTTTAATTCCGATTTTTACAGCTAAAATCTTTCCAATTTGAACACAAAAAGAATTGTTATTACTGGTGGGCCAGGCACAGGAAAATCCTCAATAATAAACGACTTGATGCAACGCGGTTTTACCTGTCTTGAAGAGATTTCCAGGGATATTATATTGGAAGCCCAAAAACAAGGTATTGAGCAATTGTTTTTAACGAATCCGTTGCTATTTAGCGAACGCCTTTTAGATGGCCGCAAGCAACAATATGCAGATGCTTTGAATGAAACGGCTAATCCCGTTTTTTTTGATAGAGGTGTGCCTGATATTGTAGCTTATATGGATTTTAAAGGTGAAGATTATCCGCAACATTTTATAGATGCTTGTAAAGATTGCGTGTACGATTATGTGTTTATTTTAAAACCTTGGCAAGCTATTTATACCAGTGATAATGAACGATACGAGGATTTCGGACAAGCCATGCAAATCCATGAGCATTTATTGAACACGTATCAAAAATACGATTATAAGTTGCTGGATGTGCCTTTTGACACCGTTGAAAACAGAACCAATTATATTTTAAAAACCTTAAACATCCTTTAGTGACGCACCCTGTAAACATATTAGAACGTTACTGGAAGTTTACAGAATTCAGGCCTTTTCAAGAAGACGCCATCAATGCTGTTTTAAAAGGTGAAGACACCTTTGTGTTATTACCTACTGGTGGTGGGAAATCATTGTGTTTTCAAGTGCCAGCGTTGATTAAAGAGGGTATTTGCATTGTGATTTCGCCCTTAATTGCCTTGATGAAAGAACAAGTACAAACCTTGCAGGATAAAGGTATTAAAGCCATGGCGTTGACGAGTGGCATTTCGTATTCGCAATTAGACACGCTTTTGGATAATTGCATTTACGGAAATTATAAGTTTTTGTACCTCTCGCCCGAACGTTTACAACAAGAATTGGTGCAAGAACGCATCAAGCAAATGAACGTGAGTTTGATTGCTGTTGATGAAGCGCATTGTATCTCGCAATGGGGAAGTGATTTTAGGCCTGCTTATAAAAACATTGCTTTATTACGACAGATTCAGCCCACGGTGAATATGATTGCTTTAACGGCATCTGCAACTCCAAAGGTGGTTGAGGATATTATTAAGGAACTTGATTTCATCAATCCGAAAGTCTTTAAACAATCGTTTTACAGACCTAATTTGGCGTATATGGTATGTCATGAAGATGATAAATACTATCGTATTGAAACCATTTTAAAGAAATATAAATCGGCGTCCATTGTTTATGTCAGAAATCGGAAATTGACATTGGAATTGAGTGGATTTTTAGAATCGAAAGGGATTTTGGCGACGTATTATCATGGCGGACTTTCCAACGCGGAAAAAGACTTGCACATGAATTTATGGTTGAACGACCAAAAACAAGTCATGGTCGCCACTAATGCGTTCGGGATGGGCATTGATAAACCGGATGTAAAAACGGTCATCCATTTAAATCTGCCTGAAAGTATGGAAAGCTATTTTCAAGAAGCTGGTAGGGCTGGTAGAAATGGCGAGAAAGCCTTTGCCGTTATTTTAAAGAATCATAGTGATGAAGGCATGGTGAAAAGTCAGTTTTTAAATGTGCTTCCCACGGTCGATTTCATAAAACAAGTCTATAGAAAACTGTGTAATTATTTTCAAATCCCTTATGGTGAAGGCGAATTTTTAACGTTTGACTTCGACTTTAATACCTTTTGTAAAACCTACGATTTTAACAGTGTTCTTTCTTATAATGCGTTGCTAGCGTTGGATAGAAATAGCATTATAAGTCTATCGAAACAATTTAAAAACAACATCTCACTTCAATTTATCATAGCCAGTAATGCGCTTTTCAGTTATTTGGATAGGCATCAAAATTTGAATATCATTGTCAAATCCATGCTCCGTATTTACGGTGGTATTTTTGACCATGACACTAAAATAAATACATCGATAGTTTCTGAAAAAGCATTCGTAACCGAACCTGAATTGATTTCGGCTTTGCTTCAACTGGAAAAAGATGCTGTTATTAAGCTAAATTTAGCAAAAACAGATGCACAAATCACGTTTATTGAACCTCGGGAAGATGATAAAACCATCAACCGCATTGCGTATATCATCAATCAGCAAAACGAGCTGAAACAACAACAAGTGAAAGCCATGTTGGATTATGTTGAAAATGATTTGGTGTGCAAAAGCATGCAACTACTTTCCTATTTTGGTGAAAAAAAGACAGAACCTTGTGGTATTTGTTCAGTGTGCGCTAATACTAAAAAAGTAAGTCCGCCACAAGATGCCAAAACCATAAAAAACCGTATTATTGAATTACTGGAAACGGGAGACCAATCGTCCAGGATGATAGAAACTACTATAGGTATTTCGGATAAAGACCTAAAACCCGTATTACTCTTAATGTTGGAACACAACATCATATCGATAACAAAAACGAATACCTACAAACTAAGTCATTTATGAAATGAGCATTCCAAAATATTTCTCTTTTTTGGGATTATAATATGCGAATTGCATCTGACAATTAAAAAACAATAAAATACCAACAGATGAAAAATTTAAGGATTGTATTTATGGGCACGCCCGATTTTGCCGTAGCAACTTTAAAAGCTCTGGTAGAAAACAATTATAACGTGGTCGGCGTAATAACGGCACCTGATAAACCAGCGGGTCGCGGACAAAAACTGAGTGAGAGTGCCGTGAAACAATATGCAACATCACAAAACCTAACCATTTTGCAACCAACTAATTTAAAAAACGAAGCTTTTCTACAGGCATTAAAATCCTTAAACGCGAATTTGCAAATTGTGGTCGCTTTTAGAATGTTGCCCGAAGCCGTTTGGAAAATGCCAGAATATGGCACCTTTAATTTACATGCGTCGTTATTGCCTAACTATCGTGGTGCTGCACCTATTAATTGGGCCATCATCAATGGTGAAACAAAAACGGGGGTCTCCACCTTTTTTATTGATGATAAAATTGATACAGGCGATATGATTCTTCAGGAAGAAATACAAATAGATTCCGAAGAACATGCAGGAAGTTTACATGATAAATTGATGGAATTGGGCAGTCAATTGGTTTTAAAAACAGTTGCCTTAATTGAAAAAGGACAGCCAGAAACCGTTCCACAAAAAGATCCAGCAAATATAAAAACCGCTTATAAACTGGACAGGGACAACTGTAAAATAAATTGGAATGGCTCACTAGATACTATTTACAACCATATCCGTGGATTGAGTCCGTATCCTGCCGCTTGGTGCACCTTAATTAATGGAACTGATGCACTGGATGTGAAAATTTATAAAGCCGAAAAAGAAACCTCACATCATTCCAAAAGCATAGGGAGTATTGTTTCAACCAAAAATGAATTAAAAGTAGCTGTTGAAAATGGATTCATCATTATTAAAGAGATTAAACTTCCGGGGAAACGCACGATGGACATCAAATCACTTTTAAATGGTTATAAATTTGAAGTGGATGCCAAAATGCTCTAAACCCTTAGTATCATTGACGTTTTCAATTAATCGATGAAATAACCTACCTTTATTAACAAATGAATTAAGTTATCAACAATAATATGGATTTACCACGTTATTACTTGCAAGATTGCATAATCCGTATAAATTTGTAATAGGATTTAACAAAACGTTTAACCTTTTATTAATAATTAAACTTTATATTATGAACAAAACAGATTTAATCGACGGAATGGCAGAAAATGCTGGAATCACTAAAGCAGCTGCAAAAAAAGCTTTAGATTCTTTATTAATTGATATCGAAGGTGCTTTACAAAAAGGCAAAAGAGTATCTTTAGTTGGATTTGGTTCTTGGTCAGTTTCTAAAAGAGCTGCAAGAGAAGGAAGAAATCCTCAAACTGGCGCTACTATCAAAATTAAAGCTAAAAACGTTGTTAAGTTTAAAGCTGGTGCAGATCTATCAAACGCTGTAAACTAATTGTTTACCTCTTTAATATGTAAATAAGCTTTCTATACTTTAGAAGGCTTTTTTTATTTTAAATCCATTCCTTGTTGTTTTTTTAATAAATATATGCTAGATTTAATTAAAAAAAATTAATGGCATGATAACTATTAAACCTAAAAGAGGTAACCTGTTAATCGCCGAACCTACCATTCTAGGCGATTCCTCTTTCAATCGCTCCATAATTCTTTTAGCAGACCACAATGAAGAAGGTTCTATTGGATTTATACTTAACAAACCTTTAGAATATAACATTAGTGATTTAGTGCCTGAAATTGAAGCGCCTTTTAAAGTCTACAATGGAGGGCCCGTTGAGCAAGACAATTTATATTTTATACATAAAGTTCCAGAATTAATCCCAAATAGTGTTGAAATTTCATTGGGTGTATTTTGGGGAGGCGATTTTAATAATGTAGCCGAACTTATTGCCAATAATGAAATAACGGAAACGGATATTCGGTTCTTTTTAGGATATTCCGGTTGGGAGGTCAATCAATTGGAAAATGAATTAAAGACAAACTCTTGGCTAGTCACCGAAAATATTTATAAGAAAGATATTATTGCCAAGGATTATGAATCTTTTTGGAAAGAAAAAATGCTGGAATTTGGTGGTGAATACAGTATTTGGTCCAATGCTCCAGAAAATCCGAATTACAATTAATTCAACTTACTTTTTCATTTAAGAGATTTAAAAGCATTGTTGACACATCCTTTACAAATGCTTTTTTTCTATATTTCGTTATAGGTTGAATGCCTACAATCACGTTCGTAATGAATAATTCATCGGCCTGTTGAAGC
>NCDW01000085.1 GCA_002280395.1 Flavobacteriales bacterium 32-35-8 | reverse complement strand
AATGTAGCTTTATTATAGCTGAAGCAAAAAAAATAACCATGCACATTGCTCGACATAGTTTTGGAAATATATCTGAAGATTTAATTCCTATTAAAATGCTACAAAAACTTTATAGGCATTCTTCTATCACTACAACAATTAATTACCAAGCAAACTTCATCCATAAGGATGCCGATGAGGCCTTAAATAAAGTCATAAGTTTTTGAAAATTTAACAATGGCTCTAAAGTCTTTTTTATACACTTTCAACTAGTTGTGAATTGCTTTCAGTTCTTTAAATTCCTATAGTGAAAATCTTTTGAATTATAGACAAAGACACAACGAACCTTTCTCTAGATGCCATTCTTTTCCCTTCATTATCATTAAAATCCAGAAAAAAATTACAGTCTGATAACTAAATAATTTTCTAAAACACTAGCTAAGTGCTTTTCTTTTCAAACCTTTCTTCTTTTTTAATCTATACATTCTGAAGCCGGTGATAAACAATACCAATGGTACAACTCCAGAGATAAAGACCAAAATCCTACCAAAAACACCTGCAATTTCCCCAATATGGATAGGATAGAACTGTGCAGCTATCCGATTGCTGTTAGAATCAAACCTAAAATCTGATAAAGTTGTTATGTCTCCTTTTTTAGTGATCTCTACCTCTTTCGTTTTTCGATATCCCGCTTTTATAAAACGGTTCTTTATATATCTTAATCGGTATTTATCAGTTTTGTCTTTTGGGAAATAAATAGCTCGTAAAGCATAACCTTTATTGGAGTTTAATAAGGTTTCATTCAGGCTTGAAAAGTTCTTGTTTTTTTGTTGTTTGATTAAGTTTGTATGTTGGCTATTAAAGACTTTTAAAAATGATTTATAAGTGGAATTAAAAGTAAAATAAGAACCCGTAAAAGCAATGATAAGAAGTGGTATAAAAAAATAGATTCCGAGTGCTTTGTGTAAATCGAAGTTAAACTTTCTTTTTTTTGCCTTCCATTTTACTTTAATTCCTTTTCTCAAGTTGTTGGCATAGGCTTTCCACCAAATATAAACGCCAGAAGTTATTAGGATTAGAAAAAATATGATGGCACTAGTTCCTATAATGTACTTGCCTATTAGGGGAATTCCCAAAGTACGGTGTAGATTTAGTAGGCTTTCAAAAAATGATATAGAAACCGATTTTTCACCTAGAGATTCACTGGTTACAGGATGGTAGTAATTTGTTTTTCCATTTTTAAACTGAATGGCTATGGTTTGCTGTTCACGATAGGGAAGAAAAATTTTATCAATACGATCCTCATGGGTTTCAATTAAAGATACAGCAGATTTTAAAATAGTGGCCTCTTTAATATTTTCTATGTTTTCAACTTGTAATAATTCAGGATTAAGAGCTGCTGTTATTTCCGGTTGCCAAACATATAGCGAACCTGTAAGCCCCGAGAAGGATGCAATAAGTCCGCAAGTAAGTCCCAGCCAAAGATGGATTTTCCGTATTGTTGTATTAAAAGATAGCAATGGATATCGTATGAAATCTATAAAAACCAATGCTAGCAAATATACTAGCATTGGTTAGATTAATATTAAAAATTATAATGAATACTTAATTTAGCATTGGTGCCTTCGCCTGCACCTGTAAAATCTCTTAAAGGTGCTGCCCATTGCGATCTAGCCGGAAGGTAATACTCATTCAATAGGTTGTTGACTCCTAAAGCAACAGACATATTGGACTGTAATTGATAAGCTATAGAAAAATTGAGCAAGGTGTAGCCTGTAACAGGAAATTGCGTGTGTCTAAATGTATAATCGTCGTTAGCATTCAAATACGGATCAAATCGTTTTCTGTCTCCCAAATTGGTCATTCGTAAAGATGTGTTGATTTTTTCAGTAGGTTTCCAAGTAACATAAGCAGTCCATTTTGGTGCGGCAATAACATCACCACCCAAATAAGTTAACGTATTTTTATTTGCAGCAGTGTGGGTTACACCTTCCACATACGAATAAGATGTACCTATCTGTAATGCATTGTTGTTTGAGATATAATCAATAGCAACTTCACCACCATAAATGTTCTGTGGCTGTTTGGAAGGCACAAAAGCATTGGTATTTTCATCAAAAACAACACCTGTACCTAAATTGGAGGTGCTATAATAACCTACAGCCTCAAATTTAAAATTATTGAATTTCGACAAAAATCCGAATTCATAGTTTTTAGTCACAGCTGGTTCTAACTGAATGTCATTTATATTATCGGCAGTTGCGGAACGTAAAACAGAACCTAAATCGGCAATAGAAAATCCTTGTGAATAACTTACATAAGGAATAAATTCTTGGTGTTCTATATAACGCAATCCTACATTAAATGCTAGGTTGTCAAATCCTATTTTACCACCTTCAACGGCAACCGAAGGATTGTAATTTCCGTCCCCTAGAGGTGAATAAGGCAGCGTGTTGTAATCTGCAATATCTATATTCATGTCATCATATCTTAGACCAGCTTTGACCACCCATCTGTTGTCAAATTTCAAAGTAGATTGCAAATAAGGCGCCCAACTTAACATTTCGGTATTTGGCACCCATAATCTCCCGTCTAAAAGACCTTGATTGGTTCTATCTTTAAGTAAATCAATACCATAGGTTAAAGAAACATCCATGGAACTATTGGTATCAATGCTTGTATTGAAATTAGGTCTTAGTCCATATTTTTCAGCATTGATAACGGATTGCCCACCATTTTCAAATTTATCAGAATAAAAGAAAATGTTTTCTGTTTTTTGATAATAGAGATCCGTCGTAAAATCAGTCGTACCAGAAAAAATATGGTCTAGGTTATATTTCAGTTGACCATTTATAAGAGTCGTTCCTGTTGGTTCTTGCCCTTCAACAGAACCTTCAACACCATAACCAGCAGTTAGTAAATACTCACCTTCCTCGTTAAGAACCTCAAATTCCGCAGGAACAGGAATAAAAGGTGTGTCTTGGGCGGACTTGTATAAATTTCCGGATAAGGTGATTTTTTGATTATCAGCAATTTGATATTCTAATTTTGCTAGGGTACTGTAAATATGCGTATTGTCAAGGCCATAAGTAGGAAGAATGACAACACCATCAGCATCATATTTGTTCCCTGTTTTCTCATAACTTCCACTTATATAGTAATTAAACCTATCCAAATTACCCTTTAAGGATTGATATACCCCAAAGCCTAAGGCATCGTTTGTTTTAGCTAAGTTTGATGTACCCCAAACATTCGTTGCGCCCTCTATTTTTTTAGTAGCATTTGGCTTTTTGGTTATGTAATTAATAAAACCGCCATTACCGCCATTACCAAAAATGGATGTTGCGCCTTTAATAACCTCGACCCTACTGATATCATTTGGACTTATTGATTTTATCCCCAATTGCCCATTTCTTAATGGCGTAGATTGTGGAATTCCGTCGACCATGACCAAAAGCGAACGTCCACGTAAGGTTTGTCCCCAGTTGGAAAACGTACCCGTAGAAACAGCCAATCCAGGCACTGTAAACTCCAATATGTCACTAATATTTGTTGTGGAATTTGATAGCTCTTGGAGTTTAACTTCATTGACAACAGTTACTGAAGCGGGTATTTCTGAAAGATATTCTGAACGCCTACTTGCCGAAACAACGACTTCGTCCAAACTATTTAAATCTTCCTTTAATATCGCTGTATATGAAGTTGTGCCATCTTGTGTGAACGATAAATGTTCAGTTCGGGTTTGGTATCCCATCATTCTAATGGTTACTTTCCATGTTCCTTTTTCAATATTAGACAGTT
Organism: Flavobacteriales bacterium 32-35-8; assembly: GCA_002280395.1. Classification (GTDB taxonomy): domain Bacteria; phylum Bacteroidota; class Bacteroidia; order Flavobacteriales; family Flavobacteriaceae; genus Confluentibacter. Next base: position 4,702 of record NCDW01000085.1, on the reverse strand, counting down.
CATAATTTCCATCATAATCTGTTGTTGTACCTTGTTGCAGTTCTTCAATATAAACTGAAGCTCCAAAAAGGGGATGATTTTGTTCGTCTGTAACCTTTCCTTTTAAGTTTGATTGAGAAAAAGCGTTGAATGACAATAAAAGTGTAGCGGTTAGAGTAATAATTTTCATTTATATTTATTTAGATTTATTAAAAATAAGGCACAAATATATTTCCTAATATTAGAAAAACAAAGATTATTCTAATATTTTTTGCATTTTATTTTAGCAAAATATTCGACATAATTCACTCAAATCCATTAAAGATTAGAGCAAACAAAGGTGAGCTATAATACAAAGGACCGTAATATTGAACCTAAAGTATATAAAACTGCTATTATAAACACCACCACCGCCCAAGTAGGATAAATTTTAGCCTGGTCAATTTTAGCATTAAAACGGTTTTCAAAACTTTCAATCATATTTTTATGTTTCGCCATTTGTTTTTGATGTTCATCAACAAGAGTTTTGTATTCCGATACATCCATCTTAACCTTTAGGTCATTTAATTGCTGGCTGATAGATTCCAATTTTTCAATGTTTTTATTGAATTCTTGGAGTTCGTTAACCAGTAAAGCTGATAATTCTTCCAATTTTGTCATGGGTGTTAGGTTTAATTTAATATCCTATATCGATTCCTTTATTAATGGCTTTTTTAATAATGAACTTAGTAATCTTTAAGACTAGGTTGGGTGTTAGATCCACTACTTTACCAGCGAGTTTGATACTTACATTATTATCTTTTAAAATACGTGTACCTTCAATCCCGGACATCTGTTTCCCAATATTACCAAGGGACATATTACGATGGACTTCACTGCCCTTTAGGTTGTGCCCATCAAACTCAAACCGAAAGCCCTGTAATTTGTTTTGGTTGTTAATGGTCGGGATGACCTTAACACCATTAACCTGCATGGCTTTTATATAATCATCAAAGGATTTGGGTTGGAACTGTTTCATGGTCAGGTCATGCCGGCGTTTGATTTCAGTTCGGATTTCCTTTAGATTGAACTCCTTTTCAAATTGGATCTGTTTTACGGTGGTCAGTCCCATGTGTTCCGCTACCTTTTCAGCAGCCTGTTGACTGCGCTTTCCAATAAAACTATCGTTATAGGCAACCCCTTTAAAATCAATGCGGTTCACATATAGATGGATGTGCTTATGATCCTTATCCTGATGTACAAAGGCAATCGCTTGTCGTTCACCTAATTTCATCTCATGCATAAAACGTTTGGTAATAGCGTGCAGCTCATTTTTATCCAATTGCTTGCCATCTTCAATGGTCGGACTAATCACAAATGATAAGGTGTTTTTTGTACAGTTATGATTTTGGTCCTGGAGCATTTTGAACTCTTTGGTGATCTCTTTTGGCGTATCGCCATGCAGAAATTCTTTGAGTACCACTTCAGCATCCTTTTCCTGGTTCCATCCGTAGGACATGGAAGCCCTGGTGTGCGATATGCTTTTGCCTTTGCCTATCATGGTTGGAATTTTTTAAGATGTACCTTGATCTCGTTTGCCAGGTCATAGACTTCCTGTGTCAATTTGGGATTCCGTTTTTTGTACATGTTCCCAATCGACTTAAAATTATTGTGGTATTTGATCAGCATTTTATAAATATCAATATGTTCTTCAGTAAACCTTTCCGTGATTTCCTGTTCAAAGAGACTGCGCCGTATGTATTCGCTCAAGGTCAATCCACTACGTTTAGATTTTACTTTTAGGAGTTTCTTTTCATAAACGCTGCATCGAAACTTAACGAGGTCACCCTTCCCCTTAAACACTTTTTTTCCTTTGCGACCAAGGGGAGCAAACGAGAATGTGTCCACAGGCACACATCTCGAATTCCTACCCACAAGCATTTCGTTTTCCGATGAATCCTTTTCCAGAATAAGTTCCAAGCTATCGGATTGACCGAGTACTTCAGTAGGAATCTTTAATATCTGCTTCGGTTCATCTTTGAAGTAAAAATCATTTTTATCTTCCTTTTTCATGGCTTAATAAGACGTTTAAATCTTTATGGTTTTTATAGCAGCTACTTTTATCGATAGCATGTTTGTACCTATCCATTAAATACTTGGTAGCTTTTTGTCCAAATGTATCCCTATCCAAGTAGAGATGCACTATATCATAGGTTTCGAAATACTTTTCAGCTTCCTTAATAAAGGCAAGGGAATTTAAAACCAGAATATCTGAAGTGTCTAAAAGGTTTTTATCCAACATGGCCAATGACAACAGATCGAACATGCCTTCCAAAATGATTAATTGTTTATTGTTGTTTTGGATATAGGTAGAGGATTTGGGACTGCTGCTGTTTTTAAAAAGCTTGTTCCGTAATTCCCAACCATTTTTATGGTTCTTTAATCCTACAGCAAAAAAGGTTTTGTCTTTATATCTGTACCGCACTTCCTTGCAATAGGTATTGGCAACCATTAATGAAATACCTCTGGAATTCAAATATTGAATCAGGGCAGGGTGCATGATGTGTTGGACTTTAATGATTTTAATACCTGTACATGGGATTATGTTAATTGCCGTTGTATCCCACTGATACCGTTGTTCCATTATGTTAATTGGAATGGAATCACTTAAAAACTCCAAAGCTTCTTTTATGGAACATTTTAGAATCCTGCATACCAAATCGATCACATTACCCCCAATGCCCTGGCCGTGGTCATACCATCGGTTCTTGGTTCTGGAGACTTTCAAAGAGGCTTGGGTTTCTGACCGAAAGGGACTCAGAAACCAAGCTTCTTGTTCCGTTGTCCGTTTGGGAAAGTGCCCTAATTTTTCCAGTGCTTTTTCCACTGAAAAATTACGGGCTGTTTCACAATTTATTTTTTTTCTTTTCATCAGCCAATGTGTTTTAGGGTGTTTTTTTAGTGATTTGATGATTTCACTTGTGAAGCCTTATAAACATTACGTTTTCTGAGTCATCAAAATGTCATCATTTCATCATTCCAGGTTTTTTATGGCATTATCCTGTCATCATTATTTTTTTTGATGACTAAATGATGATACAATGATGACGGCTTTAGCCCAATAAATACGGCAGGTTTTCTATTCTGTCATCAAATCATCAAAATTTTCGGTTAAAAATGATTTCTCCACGGTAAAATAGCGCCCCTTGGCATCTACCAACGTCATATCTCCGTCCGTCCAAATCACAAATTTTTGATAGCTATTGGAGTTGCCCTTGTTGCTCAATCTCCAATCCTTCTTCAGTAACCTCCGCAGTTGGGTCAGATCCGTTTTTATGCGAGTCCTGTTGAGTGCCAACAGAGCATCCAATGGGCAAAGGTCAACGGATTCCAAATCAAATTTTTCAATCACTCCCATCAGAATACTTGCCAGTTCCTTTTCAACCCGATTGCGATTGTTCTGTACTAACTTTATCAAGGCTTTGGTCTTGATCTGTTGGGCAGTGAACCACATGCGGGTCAAATGCTTTGAATGCAGTTTTCGGTTTGTTAGATAATAAAGGAAGGCTGGGATCTCTTCAATCAATTTTTCCAAATAGTTGGTCTGTTCTGCTTCCAGAACGGGAACTTTGATCACCCAAAAACGGGTTTCATTGGCATCAATCTTAATAAAGCTATCTTCATTGTTACTGCAAAGGATAAACTTGCCAAAGAACTCGACCTCACGTTTGTCCTTGCCCTTGGCTTCCAACTTATTGATATTGGTGGTACTTAGATATTTGATGCGCTCCGTGAGTTCCTCCTTGTTGAACAGCACCTCGTCAATACATATCAAAAGCTTGTTCGCCCAATCGGCATTGAACTGGCTGCTAAAGCTGTCATTGGTCAGATAGGTGAGATTATTTTCAAAAATTTCCTTGAGCCATTTTAAAAAAGTGCTTTTTCCTGTGGAGCGTTCCTTTGATACCAAGCATAATATTGGTAGTACTTGAATAGGTTTTAGATACAATAATTGCAAATAGTCCAAGCCCAATTCATAATGCTTGCCAAAGATGTGCTTAACGAATTTTAGAGACAAGGTAACGTCTCCCTTTTTGGGCACTTTGCCCAAAGGGGAGTAGATATTGTAAAAACCCAAATATTCCTGTTTAAATGCTATATGGCTTGGAATACAGGTAAAGCCATCATATTTTGGGATTTTGCTTAAATGGTCCTTGCCATGGTCTTGTTTGATGGTTTCCATGTTCCAGTGTACCAGGATCTCATTAAAGTGACCGGCTATGGTTGGGGCTTTGACAAGTTTGTAATAGGACGTGCCCACACGTATATAGGGTATCTGTTCCATAAGAAATGTTTTTATGCCATAAGAGTCATGGCGAATTGCTAACTGTTTGGTTTTGCCTTAAAAAAGTTTAGGCATTCTTATTCGCCAGATTACCTGATTGGGTGTTGTCCTTTAGTTTTAGTTGGGGTTCTCGCTTATGTTGTAGTAACCAATCCACAAGTTTCTTTTTATCGAAAAAGACCATTTTTCCGTTGGGTTTGGAGTGGGGAATTTTTCCGGAAGCTGTGAGCTTGTAGAGATAACTTCTGGATATGCCCGTATAGTCACTGGCTTCATCAAAGGTCAATACTTCTTTGCTTCCTATAAGTAGTTTTTCTAAACGATCCAATCGTTCAAGTATTAAAATAGTGTCCATTTTTATTGTTTTTAAAGTTTATAAAATGAACAAAAGCGCTTTTG
>NCDW01000084.1:8534-13818 GCA_002280395.1 Flavobacteriales bacterium 32-35-8 | reverse complement strand
ATCCGCCAACTTTATAACCTCCTTTGAGAGTGTTTCTTTTTCCCAGTTTCCATCTCCTGAAGATTTTCCCCCAAGTCCACGTAATGTAATAGCTATTGTACGATATCCTGCTTTGTTTAATTCTGGTATATTTTTTCTCCAATGATAAGAAGTTACTGGCCAACCATGAATCAAAATTATAACAGGACCAATACCTTGATCTTCAATTTCTAAAAATATTTTGTTTTCTATATCAATATTTTGTAACATAATTATTTCTGGTCTTCTAGGTGGAAGCACAACGTGTATCTTGGAAAGTTGCGCCTGCCTGTCGGCAGACAGGTATTTGAGGGCGCGGATTTTCCGAAGGAAAATCGGAAGCCGGCAAATGTGTAACAAACTTAGTGTTAGCTAAAACCAGCAATTTTTTATACACGGTTTTGTTGCGTACAGTTCTTAATTTAATCGCTTTTTCGTATCCATTCCCTGATGTAGAATTCTAACGATTTCCACAATGTCATTTTCAACTTTTCTATAGAAAATGAGGTGAGATTTGATTTTAGTTACTCGATAGTCTTTTCGGGTTTGTTCTGCGGATTTTCCTGTCTGAAAGTTGTCCACAATAAATTCAATCTCTCCAATTATCAAGTCGTAATATCTGTCCGCTTGTTCTTTTGACCATTTATGAAAAGTATAAATCCAAATATCGTTCAAGTCGTTAATCGCTTGTTTACTGATTCGATATTTATTTTTACTCATAAGTGTTGGCGATGTAATTCAGTCAGATTTTGTTTAGGGTCAAAGTTTTCAACAAATCCACTTTGTTCACCGATTTCAAGAGCTTTGATCAGTTCTCTTTCTTTCTTTTCTTCACGTTCTAATAATCTCAGAGCTGAGCGAATTACTTCGCTGGCAGAACTATATCTGCCAGATTTTACTTCGTCATTAATAAATTCCTCAAAATGATTTCCGATTGATATTGATGTATTTTTTCCCATTTTTATGATAAATTTAATCAAATATACCAAATCTTGGTAACATAGCCAAATTGCACACAACTAGATAATATGAAATCGTTTGAATGTTTTATATCAGAAGTTAAACGAAGTTATCCATTTTTTCCGACACAATCAAATAAAAAATCCCGATACTAACTATCAGGATTTAAATATATTAATATATCAAACCCGCTTACTCAACCACTCCCTAAACTCACGAAAATTTTCAATTGCTACCCCATGTCCTACACGAAATTCAGAATAGATATGTTTGATGTTAAGTGCTTGTAAAAATGGTGCGGATTGTCTGGCCCAATCTACTGGTATTACTTGGTCTACACTACCATGTGAGCAATAAAAATCTAGGTTAGAAAAGTCGGTTTTGTCCAGATTTTCAGGTAAAATATCTTTATTTACATAACCACTTAGCGCAATGATATTTTTTACTTTTTCAGGATAGGTTAAAGCCACCGCATAACTTAAAATAGCACCTTGGCTAAAGCCTAAAAGCGTGACGTTATTTTTATCTACTGGATAGGCTTCAACAGCTTCATCAATAAATTTAGCGATTAAATCCCTAGAGGCTTTGGCTTGCTCGTTATCGCTCCATTTCCCTTTGTCTTCATCAAAATTTATGGCATACCACGCGTGTCCGTAAGGTTCCAAGGTATAAGGTGCTTGAACGGAGATGATAAAAATATCATCTGGTAACTCGCCCGAAAACGAATATAAATCGGCCTCATCACTACCATAACCATGTAGCATGATTAATAAGGGCGCATTGACGGTTAGCGTGGATTCTCTAATAATATGATATAATGATAGTGAAGCGGTATTCATTTTAATGACCTAAATTTTTAAATATTTTTTGGTAAAAGTCCCCTAATAAAGGAACGGATTGTGCTTTTCTGTTCAATGCATTGATAAACCCATAAATAAAAAGGACGGCGAAAAATACATAAAAACTGGAGGTTACCAACCAGCTATCAAAACTCCCTATGATATAGCCTAAAGCATAAAACGTGAGCCATAAACCCAAAGATTGCCGAATATGAAAACTAGCAAAAGCACTTTTCTTGTCATCTTCATTATTCAAATAATAAGCTATGATAACGCCAATAATGGTTAAATAGCTAATAATGGCGTGTTTACGTCCTTTTTCAATATCGTTATTTGTCATTTTTAAGAATTTAAAACCACTTGATTATTTGAGATGATGCCATAAACGGTTCCTTTTAGATTTTCATGCTCAAAAATGCTGTTCTTGGATTTAGATATGATATTTTTCGTAGAAAATGTGTATTTCGTATCAGGATTAAAAAGAGTGATGTTCACTTTATTCCCAATATTTATAGGTGTTTGTTCCAATCCGAATCTGGATTTTCCTTTGGTTAAAAGGTCGATAGTTTTCTTTAAAGTGAATAGGGTTTGTAAAGCCCCAAAAGCACTTTCTAAACCAATGGTGCCGTTGGCAGCGTAATCAAACTCAATTTTTTTATGTTCGATGTCTATGGGGTTGTGGTCGCTCGTCACCATATCTATGGTGCCATCTTTTAACCCTTCCATAAGCGCCTCAACATCGGTTTGTGTTCGTAATGGCGGCAACACTTTAAAATGGGTGTTAAAGTCGGTTATAATATCATCCGTGAAATATAGATTGTGAATGGCAACACTGCAAGTCACGTCCAGTTTTTTCTTTTTTGCTTCGCGAATCAACGCTACTGATGTTGCCGATGATATCGTTGGAATATGTAATTTTCCGCCCGTATATTCCAGTAGAAATAAATCTCGCGCGACTTGAAGTTCTTCAGCTAGCGTCGGATTTCCTTTTAATCCCAGTGAGGTACTTGTAATGTTTTCGTTCATCACACCCAATCCCGCAATTTTATTTTCCTGTGGAAATGAGCACACCAATCCACCAAAATTCATGGCATATTGAAGGGCAATTTTTAAGAGATTCGGGTTGCTAACGGGTTTTTGGTAATCGTAAAAAGCAATGGCACCGGCACGTGTCATATCGTATAATTCCGCTAAATCTTCACTCTTGCCATCTTTGGTTAAAGCGCCAATGGGCAACAAAGTGACGGCATGATTTTTTGCTTTGGTATTTACGAATTCAATATCGGAACTCGTGTCTAAAATAGGATGTGTATTGGCATTCATGGCAACCGCTGTAAATCCAGAAGTCGCCGCTGTTTTTAGTCCGTTGACAATCGTGTCGCGTTCTTCAAAACCAGGTTCGCCAAAACACACGCTACTATCAAACCAACCTTGCGAGATATGCAGGTTTTCTAATGTGATTTCTTGATAATTTTTCGGATTTTTTAGTTGGTTTCCGATGTTGGTAATAACACCGTTTTCAATTAATACATCTTGAGTTGTGTTATGGAACTCGCTTTTAGAATCGATAATTGTTGCAGACTTTATAAGTATGTTCATTTAAAGTATTTTAAGATGAGCATTTCAATAATCAAGAACACCAGTGCAAAAATAGCAAACCATTTCCACAAGGCGTTCATATTTGTGTCACTTTTTATCACGTCAAAACTTTCGGTAACGGAATCGCTTAGCGTGATGTTATTTAGGTTTGAAAGATCTTGATAGGTTAAGTTGCTATCGGCTCTATTGTAATTGTAGCTGACATTTTGGATGTTTTCATTCTTATTTTTTATGGTATAAATGCCAGAAACCGCAGGATCTTCAAGCGTATTTATCAATACTTTATTATTGAAATATTGCTGTTTCGGAATGATATTTACATCGGTGTTTTCAATTGATACAATATCATCTTGGTTCAATTGCACATTAACATCAAAGCTATTATCGTTTCCAATGGTATAATAAATGGCAGGCACTTTAAAGCTGTTTTTCGCCATATTGTAAAGTGTTGGTACGATTAAAGGCGAGTTTTTAAAATTGGAATTATCATCATTCAAAGCCGCAGTGAATATAAAGGCGTTTTTGCTTTGTACTAAAAATGGTTTACTATCCTCAAATTGTAAAACAGCACCACCTGTTTGATTTGACAGATTATAAAAACTTTCTATTTGCGGATATTGAAAATTTTTCACCTCTTTTTCAAACACGCCATTGCTATAAATGGGATGCGAATAATTAATAGTTGTGATGTGTTTTTCGGAAGTAACCAAATCTATGAAACGTGTACCAAAATTCAGTAACAAATCATTATAAGAGGAAATAATGATATCTTCAGAAGGAATGATGGTCACATAACCGCCTTGGTCTGTAAAGGTTTTTAAAACGGACACTAAGGTGTTCGGAATGGTTTTTAATTCGTTTAAAACAATCAAGTTTTGCTTTTCTAAATCGTTAAAGTTTAGTTGGTCAACCGTGGTTGAAGTGTAATTAAATTCATTTTCCGTAAAAATGCGTTTTAAAAAGGAATCGTTTTCTTCATTAATGCTCAATACGTTAATTTTTTCGACTTTATTAATGTTGAAAAACAATTCGTTATCATATTGTAAAGCGGTATCATCAATACTTATTTTGCCATGTATAATGGTATTTATTGGCAGTGAAAATGTTGTTTTGGCATTATTATTTATAGCAACCGATGTTTTTGCTATTAATTGGTCGTCATTATAAAGCGATACGGGTAAATTATCTATTGGCGTTCCTGTTTGTTTTAATTGTACAGTAAGCTCGACATTTGAAGCTGTTGTACTAGATATGTAAGCACTATCAATGGAGACATTGTTAGTATTTACAGGCTCCAATTGAACTGCTAATATGTTGGTAAGGGAATCTATTGTCGGATTGAAATTGGTCGCTTGCTGCTGAAAATCTGAAATAAAAACAATATTCTTTAATGTCTCTTTGTCTTTGCTAAAAAGTGTTTTGGCTTTTAATAATGCCGCATCATAAGTCAGCTGCTTTGCCGAATATTCCATTTGCAGCAAGTCGTTTTTAATGGCCTTAATAGAAGTGTTTTTATAGGTGTTATCGTTCGTCAACAGCGAAATGGTATTGTTTTCTGGCACATTGCTTATAATATCTTGAACGGCACGTTTTAAAAGGTCGCCTTGGTCGCCTTTGGCCTGCATGCTAAATGAATTATCTAAATAAATCACCGTTTCACGTTTGGTTTTAAATGCGTTGGTTTTCGCAGTAAATGGTTGGGCAAATGCTAGAATAACACAAGCAAGTAATAGCAGTCTGGTTAGCAATGTTAGCCATTTTTTTAATTGTGAACTTTTTCGGGTTTGTAAAGTGACTTCTTTTAAAAATGCGACGTTGGTGAACGCTTCTTTTTGAAACTTTCTGAGTTGAAATAAATGGACTATAAT
>NCDW01000084.1:0-8519 GCA_002280395.1 Flavobacteriales bacterium 32-35-8 | reverse complement strand
AAAAAGCGCGTAAAGAAGTTCTGGGTGTTTAAACTGCATTGTGTTCAATATTTTTCAAAAGTAAACATTTTTTCATTATTGGAGAACAAGGAAAACAAATTCCCTTTTCTTTGGAAAGGGCTAGGGATAGGATTAACAAAAGAAAACATAATCTTCTAAAGGTTTCATGCTTAAATTATCTAGATAAGTCCGAATCTCTAATTGAGCTTTTTTATTGGCAACGGTAATGATGCTTTGCGGATTTTCAATGGTTTTCAATACACTAAAGGCTTTTAGTTTTTTGCCGTAAATATCGCGACCGATTTTCTTGGGATTATCGCAAATCCATTCAAAAGAGATATTCTTTTCTAACAACATTTTAGCAATAATTTTTCCTTTGTTGCCAGCGCCCCAAATGGTGAGGGTTTTGTTCTTATTGTAATCAATATCTAAAAAATGATGGATTTTTAAAGATGTAAAATGATTTTGTGCATAATGGATGTGCGTTCTGGAAGTCCGCATACTGTAATCCCGCCAATAATGTAAAACGTGATTACAAGGAATGGGTTTGATTTTTTGTTTGTAAAATCGGAAGGTCAAATCGTAATCCTCTGGATATATAGTTGGATTGAAAGCGTCACAAGCTATTAAATCGTCTCGATGTACCATCCAACATGGTGACGGAATCACACATTCTTTGTAAATTTCAGCATAATTGTTTCCTGTTTTGGTTAAACCATTAAGCCAGGTTTCATAAGTTCCGTAGCCTTCTTGAATACCTTCATCTGAAAAATATTTTACCAAACCTATGGCTATATGGTGTTTTCCATAAGTCATTAAATTGGTCGCTAAGATGTTAAGTTTATTAGGATGCATGATATCATCGCTATCCATTCTGGTAATATAATCGCCTTGGCTGTGCTTGAACGCTAATTGTAAAGCATCAATAATACCGTTTCCTGTGTTTTTGTATAGTTTTATTCTATTTTCTTTTAAAGCATATAATTCTACTAAGCTGTAACTAGAGTCGGTTGAACCATCATCAACAATAATGACTTCCCAATTTTTGTAGGTTTGAATAATTATAGACTCCAAGCAATCTGTAAGATAATTTTCAGTATTTTTGAATGGAATAAGAACGCTTACCAGTGGTTGTTGCATGGTGCTAATTTAACACAACCTTGGGAAAGGAAGGTGTAACATAATCTTAAATTTGGCGTCCATTTAAAGAATTTAAAAAAATTACATGAAAACAAGAATTTTATCCGCCTTGTTTGCGGGAATGCTATTGGTTGGTTGTACGTCAACTCAAACTATTGCTAACGATTTGGCAACGGCGCTGCCCATAGAAACTTCAATAGATTTAACCAAAGTTGAAAATGATAAAGTGCCGGTAATGATTAACCCAGGCAGGTTTAATATTGATAACGTGACGTACAGATTGCCAAAAGTTGTTCAAGGTACGTATGCCATTAGCAATTTTGGTAAGTATGTGGACGATTTTAAAGCCTACGATTATAAAGGCAATGAATTATCGGTGGTAAAAACAGATGTCAATACTTGGACGATTGCTAACGGGAAACAATTAGACAGAATCACGTATTTAGTTAATGATACGTTTGATGTGGAAAAAGAAGGAGGTATTGGTAAAGAAGACCCTTTTTCGCCATCTGGAACCAATATAGAACCAGATAATTATGTGTTGAATTTACATGGTTTTATAGGGTATTTTGATTCTTTAATAAACAATCAATATACAATGAATGTTACCGCACCAGCGGATTTTGTGCGTTCTTCTGCATTGCAAGAAACAGGAAGCTCCACAAGTGCAGATGGTAAAGCCATTACAACAAACTATATAGCTCCTAGGTATTTTGACGTGACCGATAACCCCATGATGTACGGAAACCTAAGCGTTGAAGAATTCAAGGTTGGTGATATTAAGATTGTATTGAGCGTGTATTCTCCAAATAAAGTGCATTCAGCAGCATCTTTAAAACCTGCCATGCTTAAAATGATGGAAGCCCAAAAAAGATTTTTAGGAGACATCGATAGCACACCTAGATATGATATTTTCCTTTATTTATCTGATGGAAGTGAAGGGGCTCCAAAAGGCTTTGGAGCTTTGGAACACCATAAGTCTACTGTGGTTGTCATGCCAGAAGATTACCCAGCGGAAGATTTAGATGAAGGGATGATTGATGTAGTATCCCATGAGTTTTTTCATATAGTAACCCCTTTAAGTGTGCATTCTGAAGATGTACATTATTTTGATTATAACAATCCAACGTTCTCAAAGCATTTATGGATGTATGAAGGTGTCACCGAGTATTTTGCCACGTTATTTCAAGTCGATCAAGGTTTGGTGACAGAAGATAAATTTTATGCGACTATATATGATAAAATTCAACGCTCATTACAATTAAATGATACCATGAGTTTTACGGTTATGAGTGAAAATGTTATTGATAAACCGTATTCAGACCAATATTTAAATGTGTACCAAAAAGGCGCGTTGATTGGTATGTGCATTGATATTTTAATGAGGGAAGAAAGTAATGGACAACGTGGTATTTTGTCTTTAATGAAAGAATTATCAAATAAATACGGTATCAACAAACCGTTTGAAGATGATAAACTTATTGAGGAAATTACAGCGATGACATACCCTTCCATAGGCGCATTTTTAAACACGCATGTTGTAGGTACAACGCCTATAAATTATACCGATTTTTTTGAAAAAGTAGGATTGGAAATAGTGGAAGATGATAAAGTTGAAACTAATTTTATTTTAAATGGAGGGGACTTAATTATAGGTGGAAATCCACAGTATGGCACTATTTTCTTTACCGATGCAGTAAAGGATAATAGTTTTTGGAACAACTTAGGCGTGAAATCCGGTGATATTATTAAAACCATTGATGGCACCGATTTAACCATGCAAAATGCAAATAACGTTTTACAGCAAGTATTTATGTGGAGTGTTGGGCAAGATGTTAATGTTATCTTGAATAGGGCAGGAGAAACGATTGAAATAAAAACAAAAACAGTTCAATCTTACACCAAAGGTAAAGTTTTAAAAGCAAAAGCAAATGCTACAAAACAACAAATGGATTTGCGTGAAGCTTGGTTAAAAGGCTAGGCGAATTACGATTTTTGATTTACGAATTTAGATTAGCGATTGATGAGGAAACTCATCAATCGTTTTTTTTTATTTAGAACTTTTCAAATACACCCAATCCGAATAAGGCGAAATCGTATTTTACGGGGTCGTTTGGGTCTAGTTTTCTTAATTCAGAATCCAATTCTAATAAAGCTTTGGCATCATTTTGTTTTCTACTTAGCAATCCTAATTTACGTGCTACATTTCCTGAGTGCACATCTAACGGACAAGAGAGTTGACTAGGAGAGAGGGTTTTCCAAATACCAAAGTCCACGCCCGTTTTATCGTTTCTAACCATCCAACGTAAAAACATATTAATGCGCTTTGCTGCGGAATTTTTTAAAGGATCACTTATATGTTTCTGGGTTCTCTGGAGATGTTCCATTTCAAAAAAAATAGTTTTAAATTTTGAAATGGCTGTTTGCATGGAATCGTTTTCGGCATGTTTGGCAAATACAGATTCCAATCCGTTATGGTTTAAATAGATATGTTTTAAAGACTTTATAAATTGGACAGCATCGTCTGCGTTAAAAGTTCTGTGAACAAAGGATTGTAGTTTTTCTAAATCGGTTTCTTGATGGTTTATAACAAAATCATAAGGCGCATTATCTAACAAATCCATCAAGCGTTTGGCATTATTAATGATGCTCTTTCGGTTTCCCCAAGCAATGGAAGCCGCTAAAAACCCTGCTATTTCAATATCTTCTTTCTTACTAAATTGATGTGGAATTTGAATGGGGTCGCTTTCAATGAATCTAGGATTATTGTATTGTACAACCTTAGTATCAAGAAACTCTTTTAGTTCGGTTTTATTCAATTTTGTTTTTTTTAAAATGTAAAATTAGCAGTATTTACAATGGTTAAATGTTAAAGTTTTAATTCTAAAATGAAGTTTTACAGCTAATTAAATAATCTTTATTTAGATTTAGTATAAATAATTTGCATAAACCAAGTTTGGGATATATTTTTGCTCAAAATTAACTATTTATATTAAGTCTAAATAAATAAAAATGAAGAAACAACTTATCATACTTTTTGTTTTTGTTGTGAGTGCTTTTGGTTTTTCGCAAAACGGAATCGTTAAAGGAACCATACAAGAAAGTAATAATAACGACCTTTCTGGTGTGAATGTTAGTCTAAAAACAACCACCAAAGGGACACAAACCAATGAAAGCGGTTATTTTGAAATCTCAAATATTGCCAGTGGAGATTATGTGCTAGCCATCTCTTACTTAGGTTTTAAATCTAAAGAAGTAGCAATTAATTTAAACGCGAATCAAACAATCGATTTAGGAATTATCACGCTTTATGAAGGCAATGAAATTTTGGATGAAGTAGTCATTGATGGCGAGCGAACAAACAAATTTTCAAGAAAAGAAACGGCTTATGTTTCTAAACTTTCTTTAAGGGATATTGAAAATACGCAGGTTTACAGTACTATAACTACTGAATTATTACAATCTCAATTAGTTACCAATTTTGATGATGCACTTAAAAATGCCGTTGGTGTAGAAAGTTTATGGGCATCTACAGGTCGTGGTGGCGATGGCGCTGGCTATTATTCTTTACGTGGGTTTTCAGTACAACCACAATTAGTAAATGGTTTGCCTGGCTTAACAAACGGCACTATCAATCCAGCTAATATTGAACGTATTGAAGTCGTAAAAGGACCTTCTGCAACATTATTTGGAAATGCCGTGACATCGTATGGTGGATTGATTAATGTGGTGACTAAAAAACCGTATGTTGGTACCGGTGGCGAAGTATCTTTTACTTCTGGTTCTTATGGATTGAATCAAATTACGGGCGATTTTAACACTGCTTTGAATAAAGAGAAAAACATATATTTCAGATTAAATACATCGTATTCAACTGAACAAAGTTTTCAAGATGCTGGATTCAGAAAAACGTTTTTTGTGGCACCGTCATTATCCTATAAAGTAAACAACAGATTATCGTTTTCATTTTACGGGGAAATCACACAAGCGGAGCAAACAAATCCGACCTTTTTATTCTTAAACAGAGCAGCGCCATCTGTGGCAAAAAATCTGGATGAGTTGGGTTATAATAATAAAT
This sequence comes from Flavobacteriales bacterium 32-35-8, assembly GCA_002280395.1. Lineage (GTDB taxonomy): Bacteria > Bacteroidota > Bacteroidia > Flavobacteriales > Flavobacteriaceae > Confluentibacter. The sequence goes on along the minus strand of NCDW01000084.1, from coordinate 3,301 downwards.
TCTCTTTCACAAGTAACGATTTGTCTCTTCAGAATCCGACACAGAATTACAGAATTGAAATGGATTATAAATTATCTGATACATGGCAATCGCAAACATTGCTTTCTAAAAGTACCACTTCTACAAAAGGGTATTACACTTATTTATACGATTTTGGAGGCACTCCAGAGATTACATTTTCAAGATATTTAAACAAGCAAAATGCTAATACGCAAACGACTGATATTCAACAAAACTTTATTGGCGATTTTAAAATTGCTAACTTAAGAAATAGAGTGGTGGTTGGCATGGATTATTTAAGCGTTACTTCTACGGATAACGGTACTGGTTATGCATATTATGGAAGTGTAACGCCAGATGGAAATCAAGAAGCAGGGTACCCATTGTCAACCTCAGGTGTTGATGCAGCTTTAGCATCGCAAGGTGTTATTAATGCTAAATCGCAATTTGATATTTACAGTGTGTATGTGTCTGATGTATTGAATATTACCCAAAATCTATCGGCTATGGTCGGACTTCGTTTAGATCATTTTGATAGTGAAGGCGATATCACAACTGCTGCGGATGATTACAATCAAACAACATTTTCACCAAAATTAGGATTGCTTTACCAACCAATTTTAAATCAATTATCTATTTTTGCAAACTATCAAAACGGATTTACTAATGTGGCACCAGCATTGGTTGGAGATCCTGGTGCTGGGCCGCAAACATTAAAAAATTTCGATCCAGAACAAGCCAATCAATTTGAGTTTGGTATTAAAACTAATTTGTTCAACAATAAATTAAATCTTACTGCAAGTTATTACGATATCAAAGTAAAAGATAGAGTGATTACAGACCCAGCATCCATATTTAATAAAATTCAAGGTGGCGAGGTTGTAAGCAAAGGTTTTGAAATTGAGATCAATGCCAACCCAACAAAAGGATTGAATATTAGGGCAGGTTTTAGTAACAACGATAGTGAAACAACAAAATCTGATAATACTGAAATATTGAATAGAACACCGTTGGAAGCTGGACCAAAAACACTTTATAATTTATGGGCGACCTATGAATTTCAAGAAGGCGAACTTGATGGTTTCGGATTTGGTTTCGGACTTAATGGTGGAAGCGAGCGTTATGCTATGAACTATGCGTCTACAGGGGATTTTATTTTACCAGCCTACACCGTTGCCAATGCCTCTATTTTTTATGCGGCAGACAATTATACCGTTGGTTTAAAACTGAACAATGCATTTAATAAAGAATATTATAAAGGGTGGTCAACCATAAATCCGCAAGCTCCACGCGCTTTATTGGCAAATTTCACCTATAGATTTTAAACAAAATAATATTGAATAAACAAGAAGCTGTTCGTTAAGTAAATTGTCACATTGAGCGCAGTCGAAATGCATTGATAACTTAGATGTTAAGGTTTTCGACTGTGCTCAAACTGACATTAAGGTTTACTTTTGTGCAGTCTCTTTAAACGTAAAATATGGGTTACAGAAAAAGCATTCTTACGCTTCATAAAATTTTAGGATTAGTAACAGGAATTGTTGTTTTTATAGTGGCTATCACCGGTTGTTGTTGGGCATTTAGGGACGAAATTGAAAGTTTATATTCCGATTATAAAATTGTTGAAAAACAAGATAAGCCCATTTTAACACCTACCGAAGTCAAGAATATTGGGGCTTCTGTTTTTCCAAATAACACCATCCATGGCAGTCTTTTTAGTAATAAAAATGAAGCCATTGAAGTTATTTTTTATGATGCCGAACCAGAGTTTTACCAAAGTGTTTTTGTAAATCCGTATTCAGGGGAAATCATTCATATTGAAGACCACCTTTCCGGTTTTTTTGCATTTATATTAAAGGGTCACATGCGGTTATGGTTGCCAAAAGAGATTGGTGAACAAGTGGTTGGAGCTTCTATTTTATTGTTTATTTTCATCATCATTTCCGGATTTATTTTATGGATTCCCAAAAAGCGTAAAAACTTAAAACAGCGATTGCAATTCATGTGGAAACCCACCACACGTTGGAAACGCAAAAACTTCGATTTACATACCATTGTTGGCTTTTATGTTTGTTCGTTGGCATTAATATTGGCTTTTACGGGCACGATTATGTCTTACGATTGGCTAAAATATGTGGTATATAAATCGGCAGGAGGCGATAAAGTTGCAGAGTTTATAATTCCAGAAAATATTAGTGGTGAATTTAAGCAAGTTGAGAACACGGTGCCTATGGATTATTTGATTGCAAAACTTCAAAAGGAATTGCCTAACGTAGAAAGTATTGAGCTGCATTATCCAGAATCCGAGATTTCTAGTATTTATGTTGAAATCTCGAATACTGAAGGGGTTTACTATGATTCTGATTTCCGTTTCTTCGATCAAAATACTTTAGAAGAAATTGAAACTCCGGGCATTTATGGTAAATATGAAAATGCCGAGCTTGGTGAAAAAATACTGCGTATGAACTACGATATCCACATTGGTGCCATTGGCGGTTTAGCAGGTAAAATCATTGCTTTTCTAATAAGTTTGCTTACAGCAACCTTACCAATAACAGGTATACTTTTGTGGTATGGTAGAAAATATAAAAAGGAAAAAGTTAATAAGGTTGAGGTTTTAAAGGCATCATATTAAAATTTTCCCATCAACCATCGTTAGTTTTCTGTCCGCTAGATTGGCAAGTTCTTCATTGTGGGTTACAATCACAAAGGTTTGACCAAATTCATCACGCAGTTTAAAAAATAGGTTGTGTAGATTTTCAGCAGATTCACTATCTAAATTTCCTGAAGGTTCATCCGCAAAAATAAGTCCGGGACTATTTACCAAAGCTCTGGCCACAGCAACACGTTGCTGTTCGCCACCTGAAAGTTCGTTAGGTTTATGGTTGTATCGATGTGATAATCCTAAAAAATCTAAAAGCTCTTTAGCTTTAGTTTCAGCCTCAGACTTTTTAGTGCCTTTTATAAAAGCAGGCAAACACACGTTTTCTAAAGCGGTAAATTCGGGTAAAAGTTGATGGAACTGAAATATAAAACCAATGTGTTCATTCCTGAATTTAGCCAAAGCTTTATCATTCAATGATTTAATACTGGTATCATTTATTATAAGATTGAAATCTTCTTTATTTGATGCGCGGTCTAAGGTGCCTAATATTTGTAACAAGGTTGTTTTTCCAGCACCAGAAGCACCAACAATAGAAACTATTTCGCCTTTTTTTACATGAATATCAACACCTTTTAAAACGTGTAAATCATTGTAGTATTTATGGATGTTGTTTGCTTGAATCATGCACACAATTTA
>NCDW01000083.1 GCA_002280395.1 Flavobacteriales bacterium 32-35-8 | reverse complement strand
AATTTTTTGACGGCCAATTCCGTGGCTTCATCATAAATAGCGGTAATGGTGTCTATTGGCTTTAAATCTTTCCAATAAATCAATTTTTTTTTAATTATTGCCTCACTTTTTACAGTAAATATATGTTTGTCTCAAACCGAAAGAGACTCCCTTAAAATTCTATTCGTTGGGAATAGTTATACGTTTGTTTCCAATATGCCTCATTTGATTGCACTAGTTTCGGACAGTACTAAAATAAAGCTAATAACATCAAAAAGTACACTTGGTGGAGCTACACTAAGTAATCATTGGCATGGAGAAAGAGGTCTTAAGACAAAGGAATTAATAAAATCTGGTGGTTTTGATATTGTGGTCCTTCAGGAATTTAGTATGGGAACGATAGATAATCCTGAAATTTTTTTGGAATATGCAAAAAAATTTTGTGATTATATTAAAGAGAATGGTTCAAAACCATATTTCTATGAAACATGGACTAGAGAGAGGATTCCCCAATTTCAAAAGACTATTACAGAAATGTATTATAAGGCAGCTAAGGAAAATGACGCCGGACTTGTGAAAGTAGGTGAAGCTAGAGAACTTGCACTAAAGCTAAGACCTGAATTAGAACTCTATCAAGCTGATGGTAGTCACCCTTCAAATCTTGGAGCCTTATTGGCGGCATGTTTATTTGTAAAGGAATTCACTAATGAAATACCAAACAAATTACCTAGCAGATTTACCATTATGGACGGTGAGGGGGAATCTTTGGATTTACTTGATTTTATTAATCAACTTGATATTAGTTTTTTCTTAGAAATAGTCAAGGAAATATCAACAAACAAAATGGCTATCAAATATGATGACGAGGAAAATAGGAATAAGTAGCTACCTTCAATTATTCTCTTTCATTATGTATCCAGGTCTTTAAAAATTATGAAAATTTAACCCATAAAAAATGAAACACTTTATTATTTATTCTATCATTTTACTCTCTTCAATGCAAATAACAGCGCAGGAAAAAGAAGAAATATTTTATGCAGACCCAACTATGTATGTCGAGGGGGGTAAGTACTATTTAACTGGGACAGGGGGAAGTAGGGGAGGTCCATCAGGATTTTCTGTTTTGGAATCCAAAGACCTAAAAACTTGGACTTTACCTTCAGTGGCAAATGACTCTGTATACATGATTCTAACCAAGGGAGATCGTACCTATGGAGAGAGAGGATTTTGGGCTCCACAGATATTCAAAGAAAATAAGACTTATTATATAACGTATACGGCTAATGAACAAACCGTCCTGGCTAGGTCAAAGTCTTTATTGGGTCCATATGAGCAAAAGGAGGTTGGTCCCATTGACGGGTCTACGAAAAACATCGACTCATACATTTTCAAAGACGATGATGGTAAGTTTTACCTCTACCATGTGCGATTTAATAAAGGAAATTACTTATGGGTGGCCGAGTTCAACATGGAAAAGGGGGTAATCAAGCCAGAAACGTTGAAAAAATGTTTTGACCAGACAGAGCCATGGGAAGCTACGCCTAATTACGAGTCGTCACCAATTATGGAAGGACCAACCGTTATTAAATTAAAGGACAAATATTATCTTTTTTATTCAGCTAACCACTTCATGAATATAGATTATTCTGTGGGCTATGCAGTTGCTGATTCCCCATATGGGCCTTGGGTAAAACAAAAAGACAGCCCAATCATTCATCGGTCTAATGTTGGTGAAAATGGTTCTGGGCATGGGGATTTGTTTGAAGGATTAGATGGCCAATTGTATTATGTATACCATATTCATTTTGGAAAGGAAAAGGTAAGCCCAAGAAGAACACGAATAGTTCCTGTAGCCAAGATGTGGGATGCTGAAGCAGGTCACTATAAATTCAGTATTAAAGAGGATGAGGTGATTGTGCCAGTAATAGAATAAAAAATATCGTAATTAAATGTATATAAAATGAACAAGATACTCACCGTAATTCTAATCAACTTACTTTTTATTGCCTGTGTTTCCGAAAAGCAAAAAACGGAAACTAAAAGGACAGACTTACTTGTAGCTGAATTTGATAAGAATATTGTTGAAACAGTCCAGGGAAAAGTTCGAGGTTACAAACTCGGTGAGACCTATATTTTTAAGGGTATTCCTTATGCCAAAGCAGATCGGTTCATGCCCCCTCATGAGCCAGATTCATGGGAAGGAATCCGTAATTCCATGGCCTATGGTTATATGTCTCCTCAACAGATAGGACGCGGAAATGATGAGTCTGCGTTTCTCCATCAGCACAGTGTAGGTTATATGGACGAAGATTGTCAGCGGCTCAATATTTGGACACAAGGAATTAATGATGATAAAAAACGACCAGTAATGGTTTGGTTACATGGCGGTGGCTTTACAGCTGGATCAGGACAGGATCTACCTTCTTACGATGGGGAAAACATCAGTAAAAAAGGCGATGTAGTCCTTGTAAACCTCAATCATAGATTAAATGTACTTGGTTTTCTAAACTTGTCTGATTTTGGTGATAAATATAAATATTCAGGCAATGTTGGTATCATGGATCTTGTAGCAGCGTTACAATGGATTAACAAAAATATTGCTGCATTTGGGGGAGATCCAAATAATGTGACAATTTTTGGTCAATCAGGTGGGGGTGGTAAGGTCACTGCCTTATTAGATATACCATCTGCTCAAGGATTATTTCATAGGGCTATTATTCAAAGTGGGGCAAGAACATATTTTAGTGCAAGCAAATATAGCAAAATGATAGGCCAAGAAGTTTTAAAAGAATTTGGACTTCAAGCTTCACAAGTGGATGAGCTTCAAAAGATACCTTACGAAACTTTAATAGATGTTTCTGAAAAAGTAATCGACAGGCTCAATCATGATGTAACGGTTACGGATATCCCGCTTTATGGTGGTTCAGGGGCCTTCAGATGGAATCCCTGTGTTGATAGCGACTTTATGCCCTTTCATCCATTAGATGAGGAAGTACTTACATTAAATTCAAATGTTCCGATAATTATTGGTTCAAACAAAAATGAAGGGGAACCCTTTTCACAGTCCATAACCGGTGGGCCAAAAACCATGGAAGAGACTAAAGAAAAGCTTAGAGAAAATTTTGGAGATAAAACGGATGAATATATAGAATTGGTAAAAAAGATTTATCCTAATGATATACGCCCCATAGATTTTGTCAATATTGATATAGCATATCGACTTAGAGGTCAGACGCTGGCAGCACATCGTGCTAAATCCAATCCGGTATACATGTATTTTTTCAAGTGGAATTCAACAATTATTGATGGAAGATTCCAATCCCACCATTCACTCGAAATTCCATTTGTACTTAATAATATCAACAAGTGTAGAGAAATGACGGGGGAAAGTGAAGAGGCATACCTATTAGCTGATAGAATGAGTCAGGCGTGGATTAATTTTGCAGTTACTGGTGATCCAAATCATGAAGGATTACCTCCGTGGCAAACTTATTCCAAGGAAAATGGTGCTACCATGGTTTTTGACAATGTATGCCAAGTACTAAGTCATCATGATCAGAAATTGTTGGATTATGTGGGCAAACTTTAATTATACAATTAATTTAAAATGTATAAAAAACTGATTTTATTCCTCATTAGTTTGATTTTCATGTCTTGTACTCCTCAAAAAGAAGTGGCAAAAATGGATGTAGTATCATCGCAATTGGATAAATATATTGTACAAACAACCTATGGAAAGGTTCGTGGTTATCAACATGATAAAAGCTATATTTTTAAGGGAATTCCATATGCCAAAGCAGAACGATTTATGCCACCCGTAGAACCTGATTCTTGGAAGGGTGTCCGCAGTACACTAGCGTTTGGGCCCATTAGCCCTCAGCACATCGGACTTGCTAGAGACGAATATGAGTTTCTTTTTCAGCACAAAGTAGGTTATATGAGTGAAGATTGTATGAGGCTCAATGTCTGGACGCCTGGAATCAACGATGGTAAAAAGCGCCCGGTAATGGTTTGGTTTCATGGTGGTGGTTTTTCAGGCGGGTATGGGCATGTGTTACCTGCTTTTGATGGTGAAAACATCAATAAGAAAGGTGATGTATTGCTTGTTACGGTTAATCATCGGCTAAACGTTCTAGGGTTTCTGAATCTCTCTGATTTTGGTAATAAATATAAATATTCGGGCAATGTTGGGGCAATGGATTTGATAGCGGCGTTAAAATGGATCAATCAAAACATAGAAGCATTTGGAGGTGATCCTGAAAATATTACAATTTTCGGACAGTCTGGCGGGGGAGGCAAAGTGACTTCAATAATGGTAGCTCCCTCAGCGCAAGGGCTGTTTCATAAAGCCATCATTCAAAGTGGAACAAGGCCTTATTTTCTTGAAGGTAACCAAAGTAAAATGATCGGGCAACGAATTATGAAAGAACTTGGATTACAACCTTCAGATGTGGATGAACTTCAAAAAATTCCTTATAAAACCTTGATAGATGTAGGTGATAAAGTAATTGATAATTTAAACGAAGAACTAAGTAACGCCGATACCCCATTGTACAATTCAAGGCTTGGATGGGGCCCTTATGTGGATGGTGATTTTATTGCATATCAGCCTATATCTGAAGAGGCGCTTGCATTGAGTAGAGATATTTCTATAATTATGGGTACCAATAAAAACGAATCGATTCCTTTTCGTGCCAATGTAGACATATCGATGCCCCCAACAATGGAAGAAGTAAAAGGTCTGCTGAAAGAGAAATTTGGAGATAGAACGGACGAGTATATTGAAATTGTGAAGAAAACTTATCCGGATAATATAAGTCCAATGGATTTTTTAAATATAGAAACGGATTACCGATCCAGAACGATAATGTTTGCCAAGCACAGGGCAAAAGTCAACCCTATTTATATGTATTTCTTTCAATGGAATTCCCCAGCATTGGACGGTAAATATCAGTCGCCCCATGGCCTAGAACTTCCATTTGTTTTTAGTAATGTAGATAGAATGCCGGAATTAGTAGGTGGAGGTAAGGATGCCTTGGTATTGAACAATATGATCGGTCAAGCTTGGATTAACTTTGCAAAATCAGGGGATCCAAACCATGAAGGATTACCTACATGGCCTGTTTATTCAGAGGAAAACAGTTCTCTGATGGTCTTTGATAATGAGTGTAAAGTAAGGAGTCATCATGACAAAGAATTACTTGATTATATGACTAAATATTGATTATAAACTTAAAACTATAAAAATGAAACATATTATTGTCTATTCCATCTTTTTACTCTCGGTAATGCAAGTGGTAGCCCAGGAGAAACAGGAAATATTTTATGCTGACGTGACAATTCATGTTGAGGGTGGTAAATATTACCTATCTGGTTCGAAAGGGAACAGAGGTGGTCCGTTGGGTTTTGCCTTCTTGGAATCCAAAGACTTAAAGACCTGGACTGTGCCTAAATTAAAAGATTCTCTTGGTATGATACTGACACAAGGAGATCATACATATGGTGAAAAGGGTTTTTGGGCACCGCAAATATTCAAAGAGGGTAGGACTTATTATATGACGTATACAGCCAATGAACAAACCGTTTTGGCTCAGTCCAAGTCTTTATTGGGACCATATAGGCAAAAGGAAATTGCCCCCATTGATGACTCTGGGAAAAATATTGATTCATACATTTTTAAAGATGATGATGGGAAATATTATTTCTACAGTGTCCGGCTTAATAATGGTAATTATCTATGGGTCGCCGAATTTGATCTTAAAAAAGGGAAGATTAAGGAAGAAACACTAACAAAATGTTTTGATCAGACAGAACCATGGGAGGCCACCCCTAATTATGAGTCCAGCCCTATCATGGAAGGTCCAACAGTGCTCAAGTTAAAGGATAAATATTATCTATTTTATTCTGCGAACCACTTCATGAATATTGACTATTCGGTTGGTTATGCAGTCTCCAATTCTCCATATGGACCATGGATAAAGCCCAAAGGAAACCCAATCATCCATCGCTCAATAGTTGGTGAGAATGGTTCGGGTCATGGGGATTTTTTTGAAGGATTAGACGGTCAATTGTATTATGTGTACCACGTGCACTTTAACCAACAAGAGATACATCCAAGAAGGACACGAATAGTCCCTGTGACCAAGGAGTGGGATGCTGAAACAGGTATTTATAATTTTAGTGTGGAGGGAAATGAGGTCATTGTCCCTGTCCTATCCGAAAAATAAAGAAATTTTATTTCAATTTATGGAAATATTCTAACACATTTCTTTTCAATTGGATTGTAGGAGTAACCCATTTTTTGAAATTATTAGGACCAATGAAAATTATTTAGAAATTAAATTCAACGAATATGAACAAAGTGGCATGCAAAGAGGTAATATATATGACATTAATTCTATTATTTAGCATGATGTATTTCCCAGAAGTTTCAGCGCAAACATGGAAGAATCCAATGACTATGGATAATGAATGGTCACAATACGGGATGGGTGATCCTTATGTATTTAAATATAAAGGGGTTTTTTATTTATATGTTAGTACAAAAAATAGGGAAATAGGAGCCAAGTGTTGGAGTTCAGTAGATCTTGTTGACTGGAAATATGAAGGGAATGTGACAGATGACGCTACTACACTAGGTGCTTATGCCCCAGAAGTGATGTACTGGAATGGCAAATTTTATATGTATAGTTCACCGCGGGGCAGGGGTCATTATGTTTATCAAAGTGATAGCCCAACAGGGCCTTTTGTAATAGCTACAAATAATTTTGGAAAAACAATTGACGGTTCTGTTTTTATAGATGATGATGGTAAATGGTACTTTTATCATGCATCAGACAAGGGTATTCAGGCTGCGGAGATGAGCACTCCATTAACGTTTGGTGAGAGCAGTATTACAGGTGCTTTGATGAATAATGCTTGGACTGAAGGAGCAACTGTCATTAAACGGAATGGAATATACCACATGGCATACACGGGTAATCATATTAATAGCCGAGGTTATAGAATTGATTATGCCAGTTCTAAATCATCCCCAGTAAACAATTTTCAACCTCATCAAGATCAAAACCCTATTATTTTGGCCACCGAAGAAGATGCGTTTAAAGGACTTGGTCATGGAACTATGTTTATCGGACCTGACTTAGATTCCTATTATTTAACATATCACAATCACGTTAGTAGATCCGGTCCAATTAGGCAATACAATTTTGACAGGATAGCATGGAATGGTGATAAGATGAGGGTGCTAGGCCCTACCAATTTCAGCCAACAATCACCTGAACTTCCAGATGTCTATGATTATTTTAATCGAGTGGATATAGGTAAGGATTGGGAATTTCCAAATAATGGTCAATGGAGTATTGTTGATCAGGATTATCTTTTTCAGAATTCATTAAAGGAGAATGGAGATCAGGTAGGAATGGCTGTCCTTTCAACGACCTCAGAGGATAACTTCACCGCAGAATTCAATTTTAAGGAAACAGCTCGTCAAGGATCAAATGCAAAATTGGGAGCCATTGTCAACTATTTTGATGCAAAGAATTATGGTATTTTTACTGTTAATAACGATAGCAAAAAACTAGGAATAAATTTCATGGTTAACGGTAGGTGGGGGACAGAGGAACTGGTGGATATTTTGCCAGATTTGGATTTTACTGAATGGCAGACGATGAAAATTGAAAAATTTGGGACCAATTATAAGATATTTATTCATGACCTACTTATACATGAGATAAAAAGGGAGATGCCGAAAGGTAAAATCGGGTATTTCTCTAGTGCATGTAAGGGTGCATTTGGTTTTATTGCTTTAAGTAACAATGTTCAGGGTTCAGCTATATTTGATGTTTACAAACCAATTCCAGGATCTTTTGATGCAGTTCATTATAATTCAGAAGGTGAAGGAAATGCTTATCATGAGACCTCACAGGGAATTTCAAAATTGTATATCAGAAAAGACAATGTTGAGATGGTTGAATCAGGACTTGGTGGATATGCTGTAGCAAATATAAAGACAGGGGAATGGTTAAAGTACAATGTAAATATAGAGTCTACCAGAGAGTTTAATGTACAGATTACTTATGCCACATCGGTTTCCGGTAACCAAATAAAATTATCCCTAGACGATATTGATATCTCAGGAGTGATTGAATTACCTGAAGTACTTGGTTCAGAGTGGGGGTCTATCATCATTAAGGGTCTAAAAATGACCGCAGGATACCATGTACTTAAACTAGAAGCTGTAAGTGGTAATTTTGACTTTTACTCATTGAAGTTTGAAAAGGCCAGTAATAAATCTTTTTCTCTAATGAATGATTTTAATACTGGAATTGATTCCTTAAGTTTGAAATATGCTGATGGGGATTGGTCACTTTCTAATGGCGCATTGATGTCCGGTAGCTTTGGTAAATACATTATAGGAGATTATGAATGGAGCGATTATTCTATTGAAGCAGATATTAATTATGTCACGGGTACAGATGCAGGATTGATTTTCAGGGCTAGAAATCCTTCTCAAGGAAGGTCAGGAAATAGCCCGGAAGCAGGGG
>NCDW01000082.1:8596-11058 GCA_002280395.1 Flavobacteriales bacterium 32-35-8 | reverse complement strand
TGTTCTGGTTATAAATCGGCTAACTTAATTGGCACAAAATCCGCCAATGGCATTTCCAATGTCGCTATATTTAGTTCGGTGATACATCTAGGCTCAGAACCCGCCTTACTAGGATTTATTTTAAGGCCAACAACCGTGGCGCGAAACACCTATGATAATATTAAAGAAACGGGCGTTTATACTATAAATCACGTGCACCAAGCCATTGTGGAAGAGGCACATCACACATCAGCTAAATACGATGCTTCCATTTCAGAATTTGATATGACCACCTTGGAAGAAGATTATTTAAACCACTTTCACGCACCTTACGTCAAAGATGCACCTGTTCAAATGGGTATGAAATACGTTGAAGAATATCCTATCAAAGAGAATGGCACCATACTTTTAATTGGGGAAATTCAGCATTTAAACATTAACGATCCTCTTTTAAAAGAAGATGGTTTTGTCAATTTATCCGAAGCAAATGTGGTTGCTATCAATGGATTAGATGGTTATGCGATGCCCATATCACAAACTCGCTTGGCTTACCAAAGACCCAGAAAAACATCATAAATGAAAATTCTTGTTACAGACGCAACTGGCTATATTGGTAAAAGGCTCATCCCTTTATTAATACAAGAAGGCCATGATGTTATTTGCACTGTAAGAGATACGATGCGTGCCGATAAAGGGTATTTAAAAGAAGAAAAAGTTTCTTTTGTTCAAGTAGATTTTTTGGATGAAGCTACCTTAAATAACATTCCAAAGGACATCGATGTAGCGTATTATTTGATACATTCCATGTCCAATACTTCAGAAGATTTTAGTATTCTGGAAGCACGTTGTGCTGAAAATTTTAAAAGTAGCTTGGAACAGACGACTGTAAAACAAGTTATTTATTTAAGCGGCATCACCAACGAAAAAGAACTTTCCAAACACTTAAGTTCGCGCAAGCATGTAGAAGACGTTTTACAATCAAACACCTATGCATTAACCATTTTTAAAGCTGGTATTATTGTCGGTTCCGGCAGTTCTTCCTTTGAAATCATTAGGGATTTGGTTGAAAAACTCCCTTTTATGATAGCTCCAAAATGGTTGAACACAAAAACACAACCCATTGCCGTAAGGGATGTTTTAACCTTTTTAGTAAATAGTGCCGGAAATACAAGTTTATATAATGCCTCTTACGATATTTTCGGACCAGAAATATTGACCTATAAAGAGATGTTACTTAAGTTCGCTGAAGTACGAAAACTTAAAAGATACATTGTCACCGTTCCTGTGATGACGCCAAAATTATCATCATATTGGCTGTATTTTGTCACCTCCACATCCTATAAATTGGCGACGACTTTGGTGGATAGTATGGGCGTTCAAATTATTGGAAAACCGAGTAATATAAATAGCATTTTAGGTGTTTTACCCTTAACTTACAAGAAAGCTGTGGAGTTAGCTTTTGAAAAAATTGAGCAAAACAGTATCATTTCCAGTTGGAAAGATTCGTTGGTGAGCAGCGGCAGATTGGGAAATGATTTGCATAAATACATCAGCGTTCCAAAATTTGGGTGTTTTAAGGATTACAAAGAAAGTAAGGTTAAAAACGAAGCCAATACTTTAGATAAAATTTGGTCCATAGGTGGTACCAATGGTTGGTATTATGGTAACTTTTTATGGAAAATACGTGGCTACATCGATAAACTTTTTGGAGGCATTGGATTAAGACGAGGCAGAACGAGTCCGACGGATTTAGATGCTGGCGATGCCCTAGATTTTTGGCGTGTTATTTTCGCAGATAAGCAACAAAAAAAATTATTGCTGTATGCAGAAATGAAACTTCCTGGTGAAGCTTGGCTGGAATTTAAAATCGAAGACGGCATTTTAAAACAAACCGCTACATTCAGACCTCGGGGATTGGCTGGCAGATTGTATTGGTATGCCGTGTTGCCGTTTCATGGCATTATTTTCAATGGATTGATTAAAGAATTAGCCAATACAACATGATTAAAAAACAACACTTACCCCAAAAAACATGTGTTGTTTGCAAATTGCCATTTATGTGGCGAAAAAAATGGGAAAAGAACTGGGAATCCGTCAAATATTGTAGTGAACGATGCAGGAAACACAAAACAAAACCGCTTTAATATGGTTTAGAAACGACTTGAGGATTCATGATAATGCTGTGCTTCAATCAGCTATCAATGCATCCCAAAATATTATTGCGCTTTATTGTTTTGACCCCAGACATTATGAAACCACCCGTTTCGGATTCAAAAAAACGGAAAAATTCAGGGCAAAATTCCTAATTGAAACGGTTTCAGATTTAAAAACACAATTAGCTAAGCTAAATATTAGTTTACTAGTGTGTACTGAAAAACCTGAAATCATCATTCCTGAAATCATCACCAAACTTTCAGTAGATTCCGTCTATCTTCAAAAAGAATGGACCAGCGAAGAAGTTGACGTTCTTGAACTGGTGAAAA
>NCDW01000082.1:0-8576 GCA_002280395.1 Flavobacteriales bacterium 32-35-8 | reverse complement strand
AGCATCTCCAAAACATGTTATCTTTAAAGAACTTTATAACCAATTTTTGTTTCATCCTGACGATGTGCCTTTTTCATCCCCAGAAATTCCTGAAGTATTTACGGTTTTCAGAAAAAAAGTGGAAACTTCTGTTACTGTTAGAACATCATTAGAGATTACAAAGTGTAGTGAAAATCAAATGCCATTCCTAGATATTAAGGTTCCCACCTTACATGATTTAGGCTTCGAAGCTTTTGAAGCGCATCCAAAAACAGCATTTCCGTTTCAAGGTGGGGAAACTTCCGCTTTAGAACGCCTTCAAAATTATCTTTTTGAAAGCAAAAAAGTCGGATTTTATAAGCTTACCCGTAACGGATTGATTGGTACGGATTATAGTTCCAAATTCTCTGCATGGCTTGCTAATGGAAGTCTTTCCGCCAGAACCATCTTTTGGGAAATGAAACGTTTTGAGCAGGAACATGTTAAAAATGAATCGACCTATTGGCTTGTTTTCGTATTGATTTGGAGGGATTATTTTAAATACATATCGCTAAAACATCAAAATAATATTTTCAAAATTGGCGGCATTCTTCAAAAAGAATATGAATGGAAAACCAATAAGTATGGTATTCAACAGTGGATAGATGGCAACACCAAAGAACCTTTTGTAAATGCCAATATGATAGAATTGAAAAAAACGGGTTGGATGAGCAATCGCGGTCGACAAAATGTAGCATCCTATTTTGCCAAGGATATGTTGATGGATTGGCGGATTGGTGCCGCTTATTTTGAATCGATGCTGATTGATTATGATGTACACAGCAATTACGGCAACTGGATGTATATATCTGGCGTTGGCAATGACCCAAGGAATAGAAAATTTAACATCACATTGCAAGCAAAAAACTATGATGCCAACGGTGCTTATCAAAAATTATGGTTGCAAAATTCCTTGTTTGAATGAAGACCTTACGACTCATATTAGGCGATCAACTGCACATCAAACATTCTTGGTTTAAAGATGTTGATGAGTCTGTTACGTATTGTTTGTTTGAAATGCGCAAAGAAACCGATTATGTGGTGCATCACATTCAAAAAGTCATCGGATTTTTTGCAGCCATGCGTCAATTTTCAAAAGATTTACAAAACTTGGGACATGACGTGGTATATTTTAAAATTGATGATAACCAAAACACGCAAAACTTAACCGAAAATCTTCATTCATTAATCAAACAAGAAAACATCCAGCACTTTGAATATCAATGGCCTGATGAATACCGATTAGACCAACAATTACAGAGATTTTGTGAAGCTATTTCTATAACTTCAAAAATATATTCCACAGAACATTTTTATACAAAACGAAGTGACTTAGCAGCATTTTTCAAAGGTAAAAAACAATACCTCATGGAAAATTTCTATCGGGATATGCGTAAAAAACATGACATTTTAATGGTTGGAAACCAACCGGAAGGTGGCCAATGGAATTACGATAAAAGCAACAGAAACAAATTGAATGAAAAAGATGTCATTCCTGCATTTAAAGACTTTAACAATCCCGTTGAAGACATTATTGCAGATATAGAAAAAGCTAAAATCACAACTATTGGCAACTTTCAAACCAATACGTTTTCATATCCCATAACCAGAGTACAAGCTTTGGAACAATTAAAATATTTCTGTGAACATTTATTGATTCATTTTGGGGATTATCAAGATGCGATGCACACAAAAGAGCCCTTTTTATTCCATTCCCGATTATCATTTGCTATGAATATCAAACTCATCACAGCCAAAGATGTGGTGAAAACAGTGCTTAATTATTATCGGAGTCATTTAGAAGACATCGATATTTCCCAAGTAGAAGGTTTTATTCGTCAAATTATAGGTTGGCGAGAATACATGCGCGGTATGTATTGGGCGTTGATGCCTGATTTCAAAACCGCAAACACCATAAAAAACACTAATAAATTGCCAGAGTTTTTTTGGACAGGTAACACCAAAATGAATTGCTTAAAACATGCCATCACAAACTCATTGGATAATGCCTATGCGCATCACATCCAACGCTTGATGATTACTGGAAATTATGCCTTGCTCACCCAAACACATCCAGACGAAGTGGATGCTTGGTATTTAGGCATTTATTTGGATGCGGTGGAATGGGTGCAATTGCCCAACACCAGAGGCATGAGTCAGTATGCAGATGGTGGTAAAATTGCGACCAAACCGTATGTGTCATCCGCCTCCTACATCCATAAAATGAGTAATTATTGTGATGCATGTCACTACAATAAAACAAAAAAATTAGAACCCGATGCCTGTCCGTTTAACAGCCTTTATTGGAATTTTTTAGATGAAAAAAGAACGCATTTACAGGATAATTTTAGAATGGGAATGATGTACAATATCCTTGATAAAATGGACAAAGAAACCCTTTTTAAACTGAAGCAAAAAGCACAACATATTATAGAAAATCAAGATGCCTACTGATAAAGAACCCATTTCTGTTGTTTGGTTAAAACGCGACTTACGCTTGGATGATAATGAAGCCATCCAAAAGGCGTTAGCTTCGGGCAATCGTGTGCTGTTATTGTACGTCTTTGAACCCATGTTGTTGAATGACCCACATTACAGCGAGCGCCATTGGAATTTCATTAAGCAATCGTTGGAAGATATGAATGAAAGGTTAGTACCATTCAACACGAAAGTATTAACTATACAAACAGACATGATGTCTGCATTTAATAAAATCCAAACCCACTTCAAAGTTGCTAACATCTTTTCACATCAAGAAACTGGTATTTTGGCAACATTCAATAGAGATAAAATTTTTAAGCGTTTTTGTAAAAACAATTTTATTAATTGGCAGGAAAACATTAATAATGGCATTTACAGAGGTTTGCAGAATCGAGAGCAATGGGTGGAGAACTGGGAAAGGTTTATGAATATGCCTTTATGTGAATTTCAACCAAGAGCGCAACAATTTCTATCTTTTGAAGATATTACCATCCTAGAGCAAGAGTGCCAAATCGTATCTTTATCAACTCTAAAAACAAGCTCTTTTCAAAAAGGAGGAACAACGACTGGACTAAAATATTTAGAATCTTTTTTAAGCAGCCGCTACAAAAATTACATGTTTTCCATCTCAAAACCATTGGATGCCAGAAAATCATGTAGCAGGCTGTCTCCCTACTTGGCTTGGGGAAATCTTTCAGTGAGGCAAGTATTTAAATCGACATTGGCTTTGGATGTTTCCGCATCCAACAAAAAACAACTGGAAGCATTTTTGTCCAGACTCAAATGGCAGGCCCATTTTATTCAAAAGTTCGAAATGGAACATACCATGGAAACGGAAAGTATCAACAAAGGGTATCATGACTTGATAAAAGACCTATCCAAACACTACCAAGAAGCTTGGAAAACCGGAAAAACTGGCATACCGTTGGTAGATGCCTGTATGCGTTGTTTGAACGAAACGGGCTATTTAAATTTTAGAATGCGCGCCTTGGTTGTTTCGTTTTTCACGCACAATTTATGGCAACCATGGCAGGAAGCCAGCAAACATCTATCCCAACAGTTTTTGGATTTTGAACCCGGTATTCATTTTCCACAACTCCAAATGCAGGCTGGTGAAACAGGCATCAACATCCTGAGAATTTACAATCCGATAAAAAATGGCTTAGAGCACGACCCCGAAGCCATATTCATAAAAAAATGGGTGCCTGAACTTAAAGATTTAGACACACCTTTTGCCCACGAACCTTATTTAATGACCGAAATGGAACAACGGTTTTATAATGTGAGATTGGGAATAGATTACCCCTATCCTATTGTGGACATTCAAGCAAGTAGAAAAAAAGCGAGCACCACGCTTTGGAACCTTCAAAAAAATATGATTGTAAAGAATGAAAGCCTTCGTATCCTAAAAAAACATACGCTCAGCAAGCGAAAATAATATTGTTAGCTGTTCTATACTTCATACACAAACGTTAATTTTTGTTTAACATATATTAAAATATATTAAACATTTAGTAAATTTGATGTATATTTGATTATGGTATTAGACACCACATATAAAAACAAAGAGCACGAAAACCTTATCAACGATTTGGTTGGAAAGCGTTTTTCATTTTTGCAATCCCTAAAAATGAAAGGCATCGGTTCTAAACGCATGATTATTGACGAGGTGAGTCCGAATATGAAAACCTATACCAACACCATTTCTGATGCTAATTATGCCAATATCGAGTTGCGGCCATCTGGTATTTTAATTATGATAAATAAAGGTTTGAAAAATTTCACTTGGATCATCCCTTACTATCAATTGGTGATTTATAAAACCAACGGAAGCAGTATTCATGCTCAAGGGAGGTTTATTAAATTCAGAAATAATACCACCTTCAAAGAAAACAAATCTTTTTTTGATAAGCTTTTGGATAAAAAAATAGAACACGAATCGCAATACAATTTTCAAGATTGATGATGGTGTTTTCAGAAATGGATAGGGATAGAATTATTGAAATGGCTTGGGAAGACCGAACCACTTTTGAGGCCATTAAATTTCAGTTCCATATTGATGAACAACAGGTTATTGAAATAATGCGAAACGAACTAAAACCAAGTAGTTTTAAAAGATGGCGCAAACGTGTTCAAGGTCGTGCTACGAAACATGAAAAATTAAGAGGTTTTGACTTAGGAAGGTTTAAATGTTCTAGGCAAAAACAGATTTCAAATAATAGTATATCCAAACGATGATATATACCATTATTAAATAAATCAATAAAAACAAAGGAAATATCTTATAATTTGCTATATTGTTAAATTGTGGCAAAATGTCGCAAACAAATAGAAAAATAAATAATATTTAGACTTGACATTATGGATATTGTTAACAGAGCTTTAGAATTTGAACAACGCAAACAAGTGTTTAAAACAACTAGCGAACGCATAGAGGCATCAAGAGAGGTGAAAGATCTTATTTTGGATTTGAATACGGTTTATAAAACCGAAAAAGATCCAAAATTAATGGACATCATGAAACGACTGACCGCCATCAAACAGAAAATAGAAAAACGTCTTAAGGGGCGACCATAAATACTAAAATGAAAACGATATTAATAATAGGCGGGAGCAAAGGAATCGGCAATGCCATTGTAAAAGCATTAGTAAATACACATAATATTATTAATATCAGCAGAAGTGCGCCGCAACTGGCTCATAATAACCTAACACATTATAGTTGTGATATTACCAAAGATGAATTCCCAAATATTGAAAATGCGGATGGTTTGATTTATTGTCCAGGAAGCATCAATTTAAAACCCATTTCTAGATTAAGCATAGACGAATTCAAAGAAGATTTTGAAATCAATGTTTTGGGAGCCGTCAAAGCGATTCAAAAGTATTTGCCTATTCTTAAAAATGGTGATAAATCTGCCATACTTCTTTTTAGTACCGTGGCTGCAAAACTGGGCATGCCATTTCATGCGAGTATTGCCACTTCAAAAGCAGCTGTGGAAGGTTTGGTAAAATCTTTGGGAGCGGAATTAGCGCCAACAATCAGAATAAATGCCATAGCGCCAACGGTTACAGATACCGAATTGGCTTCCAAACTATTACGTAACGAAAAAATGATTGAAGCCATTACTGAGCGTCATCCTCTTAAAAAAATCTTAAATCCAGACGAAGTTGCAGAAATGGCAGTATTTTTATTATCAGAAAAGGCAGCTTCCATTTCCGGACAAATTTTCCAAATGGATTGTGGCATTGTTTCATTCAAAATATAATCTTAAAATATCAACTATGAAAAAATTACTTCTATTAAGTTTAATCCTTTTAGTATCCACAAAATCCATGTCACAAGCACCTAAAACATCTATCTACGACATCAAACTTACAGGTTTAGATGGTAGCCAAATAGATTTAAATAAATTTAAAGGAAAACACATTTTGTTTGTCAATGTCGCTTCAAAATGTGGTTTTACTGGGCAATATGCCGAATTACAAGAACTTTACAACAAACATAAAGGTAATTTGATGGTTATTGGTGCACCGTGCAACCAATTTGCCAATCAAGAATCTGGAACTGCCAAAGAAATACAAGAATTCTGTCAAGCCAATTATGGTGTCACGTTTTTAATGACCGAGAAGTTGGACGTGAAAGGAGACAAACAACATCCGTTATACCAATGGTTAACAAAAGCATCAAAAAATGGCAAAGTGGATTCTGAAGTAAAATGGAATTTCCAAAAATATTTAGTTGATGAAAAAGGCAATTTAGTAGATTTTTATTTATCTGCCGTAACACCTATGGATGCTAAAATTGTTAAAAACCTACAATGAAAATTTTAAAACCCATTGTTATATTTTTAATCATCAACTTTGGTGCACTTGCCATTGGCTCATGGTTAATGAATGGCGGCTCAACTTCCGCTTGGTACACCAATTTAAATCAAGCACCTTGGACACCACCCGGATGGGCCTTTGGTGCCGCTTGGTCATTTATAATGGTTTGTTTTTCAGTATATATGGCATATCTGTATACGGAATCACCAACCGTCAAAGTGAAAACATTATTCATTATTCAGTTTGTACTGAATGTGTCTTGGAATTTTATTTTTTTCAATCAACATTTGATTAGTTTGGGACTTTTAGATATTATTTTGCTCACCATAGTCGTAGCCGTGTTTTTGTTTACCTATATGAAACAGCTTAAAATAAAATCCCTTTTAATACTCCCCTACTTTGTTTGGTTGTGCATTGCGACGTCTCTTAACGCCTACATTCTTTTCAATAATTAATGAAAGTATATACTCTTTATAAAAAACAGCTGCTGCCAATTTCAAAAGCGGAAGCTTGGACATTTTTATCAAATCCAAAAAATCTGAAAACCATCACACCGGATTACATGGGTTTTGATATTTTGTCTGGAGCGGACAGACCCATGTTTGCTGGTCAGATTATCCAATATATAGTCACACCTATTTTAGGCATTAAAACCAAATGGGTAACTGAAATCACTCATGTGGTTGATGGCGAATATTTTGTGGATGAACAACGCTTTGGTCCGTATGCCTTATGGCACCACAAACATTTTATAAAAGAAATTGATGGCGGCGTTGAAATGGAAGATATTATTGATTATAAAGTGCCGTTTGGAATTTTAGGGCAGCTTGTTCAGCCGATTTTAGTCAAACCTAAATTAGAGGAAATCTTCAATTACCGAACTAAAAAATTGGAAGAACTGTTTGGTACATTTTAAAATATGAACCCATCCATCAGCATTTTCTGGTTTCGTCGTGATCTTCGTCTGCATGATAATAAAGGTTTTTTTGAAGCTTTAAAAAATGAAGAAAACGTATTACCGATTTTCATTTTTGATACACAGATTTTAGAATCACTTCCCAAAGATGATGCGCGTGTTTCATTTATTTTTGAAACCCTCCAAACAATGCGTGAAACACTTCAAAATAAGTACGACAGCACTTTGGCATTGTATCATGGAAATCCTTTAGATGTTTACAAACAATTAATAGAAACCTACACTATCAAAACGGTTTACACCAACCACGATTACGAACCGTATGCCAAAGAACGTGATGCAGAAATTAAATCCTTATTAGAAAAACACAACATCACTTTTAAAACATTTAAAGACCAAGTCATTTTTGAAAAAGATGAAATTATAAAAAGTGACGGAGCCCCTTATGTGGTTTACACACCCTACATGAAGTTATGGAAACAAACGTTCAAATCTCATAAGCTGGAAACCTATAATACCGAGGATTATTTTAAAAATTTAGCAAATAACATTCATGTTCCGAACCTTTCTTTAGAGTCCATTGGTTTTAAAAAATCATCACAAACCATTGATTATTATCGAGTTGATTCTAAATTAATTCAAAATTACGAAGCCACTCGGAATTTCCCAGCACAAGATGCCACCTCCAAGTTAGGGCCACATTTACGTTTCGGAACAGTGAGTGTTCGCGACATGGTTAAAAAAGCGACTTCAGAAAACAATGAGGTTTTTTGGCAAGAACTCATTTGGCGCGAATTTTTCATGCAAATTTTATGGCATTTTCCACAAACAGCTACACAAAGCTTTAAACCACAATACGACCGTATACTTTGGAGAAATAATGAAGCCGAATTCAAATTATGGTGCCAAGGCAAAACGGGTTATCCTTTGGTGGATGCTGGGATGCGACAACTTAATGAAACAGGTTTTATGCACAACCGTGTGCGTATGTTGGTTGGTAGTTTTTTATGCAAACATTTATTAATCGATTGGCGTTGGGGCGAAGCCTATTTTGCCGAAAAACTCCATGATTATGAAATGTCCACCAATGTCGGTAATTGGCAATGGGTGGCTGGTTGCGGTGTGGATGCTGCACCCTATTTTAGAATATTCAATCCCACCACGCAAATTGAGAAGTTCGATAAGGATTTAAAATACATCCATAAATGGGTACCAGAATTTCAAGAACTCACCTATCCACAACCTATGGTGGACCATGCTTTTGCACGGGAACGCTGCTTGAAAGTTTATAAAGAGGCGTTATCCTGATATTCATTGTGAATTTCCCTGTCTT
>NCDW01000081.1:7963-16544 GCA_002280395.1 Flavobacteriales bacterium 32-35-8 | reverse complement strand
ATAGAAGGGGTGTTTAGTATTTTCAAAATGAAAAAAAAATGGGCCTTTATTTTTCATACGCTTTTTATATGGGTTATGTATGTGCTCATGTTTTATGTCACGTCTCTTGCTTTTAAAGATTTAGGGGATTTGCCCTTAGGTGCGGTTTTGATTGGCTTTATTGCTGGCAGTTTTAGTATTGCTGCTACCAATGGAGGGATAGGTTCTTATCCCGTGGCCATTTATGCCGCTTTATTCATTTTTAATATCCCCGAAGAACCTAGTATTGCTTTTGGATGGATCATGTGGGCTGCCCAAACATTAATGATTATTGTTTTTGGTGGATTATCGTTAATCTATTTGCCGATTTACAATAGAAAAGAAGCCCATAAAGCCTTATAAAAACAGTCTGAAGATTTCATTTTCATCTGCTTGAAAAGTTAGGGCTTATTTCTTACCTTGCCATGTATTAAATCTCAAATCATTTTAAAATGAAGAAAGCAATCATTTACCTATTACTCGTAATATCTTCTACAAGCTTTATCAATGCTCAAGTTATATACAAAACATTAGAGTCTTCAAAGCTTGGCAAAACGAGAGAATTAAAAATACAATTGCCAAGAGGCTATAACAACGATAAAGATAAAAGTTACCCGTTGTTCATTGTGTTAGATGGCGATTATCTATTTGAAGCAGTGGCCGGAAATGTTGATTATTATACCTACTGGGAAGATATGCCCGAAGCTATTGTAGTTGGGGTCAATCAATTTGATAATCGCTTTGACGATTCCATGTATTCTTCACAAAACTCCCTGCCTGTAGAAACTGGAGCTGCTTTTTTTGAGTTTATTGGAGCAGAACTTATTCCGTTTATTGAAACCACATACAGAACAGGAAAATTTAAAGTGGCGATTGGTCATGGTGAAACAGCCAATTTCATAAATTATTATTTGCTTAAAGATCAACCTTTGTTTCAAGCTTATATAGCAATAAGTCCAGAATTGGCGCCTAAAATGATAACGTATCTTCCGGAACGTTTGTCTAAAATACAAACAAAAACATTTTATTATTTAGCAACAACTAATAACGATTCAGAGTCCATAAAAAAAATGACCGAAGCTTTAAATGCCGATGTTAAAGCCATTGATAACAAAAACCTGTTGTATAAATACGATACCTTTGAAAATCCAACGCATTATTCTGTTCCAACACATGCACTGCCAAATGCTTTAGAGAGTATTTTTCATGTTTTTCAACCCATTAGTAAAAAGGAATATCAAGAAAACATACTTAAATTAGAGACGTCCCCGGTCACTTATTTACAGGAAAAATATCAAATGATAAAAGACTTGTTTGGGATAGAAAAACAAATTCTTGTTAACGATTTTAAAGCAATTTCAGCAGCTATAGAGAAAACAAGGAAGTTTGAATATTATGAAGAATTAAGTAAAATGGCACAAAAACAATATCCTAAAACCCTTTTGGGAAGTTATTATATAGGGCGTTTTTATGAAGAAACGGGAGATCCAAAAAAAGCAATGAAGACTTATCAATCCGCTTACGTTCTTGAAGAAATTGGAGGCATTACCAAAGATTTAATGATGGAAAAAGCGGATGCCATTAAAGCCGATTTTGGGTACTAATATAAATTGAAAACAGAATTAATCCCTCATTTAGAGGGTTCGGATAGGATATGGCTAAATTAAAAACGACCTTTTTTTGTCAGAGTTGTGGCAATCAATATGCCAAGTGGCAAGGGCAATGCACGGCTTGTAAAGAGTGGAATACCATTGTGGAGGAAGTGATTCAGGCACCCGAAAAAAGTGATTGGAAATCGCCAACCTCTGCAGTAAAAAAAGCAGCAATTCCATTAAAAATAAAAGACATAGATGCGTCTAACGAAATTAGATTAGATACTTTTGATGGCGAATTCAACAGGGTTTTAGGTGGAGGCATTGTTCCTGGGTCTTTAACCTTATTGGGTGGCGAACCTGGCATAGGAAAAAGCACTTTGCTACTTCAAATTTCATTAAAATTACCTTATAAAACCTTGTATGTTTCTGGTGAGGAGAGTCAGAAGCAAATAAAAATGCGTGCCGAGCGTATTGATCCTAGTAATAATAATTGTTACATTCTAACCGAAACCAAAACCCAAAATATTTTTAAACAAATAGAAGCTTTAGAGCCCGATATTGTGATTATTGATTCTATTCAAACATTGCATAGTGATTATATCGAGTCATCTTCTGGAAGTATTTCACAAATCAAGGAATGTACGGCAGAGTTGATTAAGTTCGCAAAAGAAACCGCTACCCCAGTGGTTCTTATAGGGCATATCACTAAAGATGGGAATATTGCAGGCCCGAAAATTTTAGAGCACATGGTAGATACCGTATTGCAATTTGAAGGCGACCGAAACCATGTATTCAGAATTTTAAGAGCCCATAAAAACAGATTTGGTTCTACAAATGAACTTGGTATTTATGAAATGCAAGGCTCGGGGTTGCGTGAAGTTTCCAATCCATCCGAAATATTGATTTCTAAAAAAGATGAAGAACTATCGGGGAATGCCATTGCTGCCACTTTAGAAGGCATGCGCCCATTAATGATTGAGGTCCAAGCATTGGTAAGTACTGCGGTTTATGGCACACCTCAGCGCAGCGCCACAGGTTTTAATGCCAAGCGATTAAATATGCTTTTGGCAGTTTTAGAAAAGCGTGCGGGGTTTCGTTTAGGCGCCAAAGATGTTTTTTTAAATATTACAGGAGGGATTAATGTAGACGATCCGGCCATCGATTTGGCAGTAGTTGCTTCTATTTTATCATCAAACGAAGATGTTGCACTTCAAAAAGATGTCTGTTTTGCTGCCGAAGTTGGATTGTCTGGAGAAATTCGTCCTGTTCAGCGTGTGGAACAACGTATATTGGAAGCTGAAAAATTAGGGTTTTCAACTATTTATGTTTCTAAATATAACAAAATAGCACTTAAAAATACGTCTATTAAAATTCAGCTTATTTCAAAAATTGAAGATTTAGTGGGTGTTTTGGTTTAACTAGACTTCTTCTGAAAGACAATTTTTTCACAATTATTGAGTTAATAATAACAAATGATATAGTTCCTTCGAGCCAAAACAATTGTTTGAGCTTTTTACTATTTAAATTTGTAATATGAGAAAACGTTTTTTATATCTGGTATTGGTTATAGTTTCGGTTTCATGTGGCACAAAAGTGTCCAAAAGCCCTGAAAGTTTAATAAAGGAAGTGGAATTACATTCCGCAAAAATAGATGATGATAAAAGCCTTAAATCAGAAGTTACAGAAGGGGCGCTAACAGATTCTGAAGGATTTAAAGATATTGGGAAATTTAAGTCCACTGTATTTTTTAATAAAGACACAAAGGAGTTATTAAAAATCACAAACGTAGAAACAACCGATAAAACCATCACCGAAACCTATTATTTTAAAAATAAAAAGCTTAATTATTTTGACTCTCATTCGGGAAATTCAAAGCCGAAAAAAATGTATCTCTACAATAGTAAAGTCGTTTCCACAGAAAATTTAAGTCCTGAAGAACAAAAACTGTTCATGGCTAAGGCAAAGCGTTTTCAAAAAGCATTTAACGAAACTCACTAATCCATAGAGTTAACGGTTTTTTTATTTTATTAAAGACACTATTTTATCAAAATTCCTTAATTTCGCACCTCGAAATGAAATTGGATATAATGAGTGCAAAATTTCCTGAGTATAAAGGACTTGACTTGCCAAAAGTAGCAGAAGAAATTCTTAGCTATTGGCAAGAAAATAACATATTTGAAAAAAGTGTTTCCACTAGGGAAAACAACGAATCGTTTGTGTTTTTTGAAGGGCCACCTTCTGCAAACGGATTGCCAGGAATTCACCATGTTATGGCGCGTGCCATTAAAGATATTTTTTGCCGTTATAAAACCCAAAAAGGTTTTCAAGTAAAACGTAAAGCTGGCTGGGATACGCACGGATTGCCCATTGAACTTGGTGTTGAGAAAGAATTAGGTATTACCAAAGAAGATATTGGAAAAACCATTTCTGTAGAAGATTACAATGCCGCCTGCCGCAAAGCCGTGATGCGCTACACCGACATTTGGAACGACCTCACCGAAAAAATGGGTTATTGGGTAGACATGGAACATCCATACATAACCTACGAACCAAAATACATGGAAAGCGTTTGGTGGTTGCTTAAAGAAATTTACAATAAAAATTTATTATATAAAGGTTACACGATCCAACCTTATTCTCCAAAAGCTGGCACTGGGTTGAGTTCGCATGAATTAAACCAGCCGGGAACTTATCAGGATGTTACGGATACTACGGTGGTGGCGCAGTTTAAAGCAAAGCCAGAATCCCTTCCAGAATTTTTACAAAATGAAGGTGATATTTATTTCTTAGCTTGGACGACGACGCCTTGGACTTTGCCTTCAAATACAGCGTTGACTGTTGGACCTAAAATTGAATATGTGTTGGTTGAAACATACAACCAATATACTTTCCAGCCAATAAATGTGATTTTAGCTAAGAAATTAGTGAACTATCAATTTTCAGGGAAGTTTCATTTAGTTGAAACAAAAGCGGAATTATTAGATTATAAATCGGATGATAAAAAGATTCCATTTTATGTTGTAAAGGAATTTATTGGGAAAGACCTAGTCGGAATAAAATACGAGCAATTATTACCATACACACTTCCAAACGACAATGCAGAAAACGCTTTTAGAGTGATTTCGGGAGATTTCGTAACGACTGAAGATGGTACAGGAATCGTTCATACCGCGCCAACGTTTGGTGCTGATGATGCTAAAGTTGCTAAAGAAGCCGTGCCAGAAGTACCGCCTATGTTGGTGAAAGATGAAAACGGTAATTTAGTACCGCTTGTAGATTTGCAAGGGAAGTTCCGTCCAGAAGTCGGTGAGTTTGCTGGTAAATATGTGAAGAATGAATATTATAACGATGGTGAAGCGCCTGAACGTTCGGTGGATGTAGAGATTGCCATCAAATTAAAAGAAGAAAACAAAGCCTTTAAGGTTGAAAAATATAAGCACAGTTATCCAAATTGTTGGCGTACCGATAAACCAATTCTATATTATCCGTTAGATTCTTGGTTCATTAAAGTTACTGATATTAAAGATAGAATGTTCCAGCTTAACGAAACCATCAACTGGAAGCCAAAAGCGACAGGAACCGGTCGTTTTGGGAATTGGTTGGCAAACGCCAACGATTGGAATTTATCGCGCTCTCGTTATTGGGGCATTCCATTACCTATTTGGAGAACCGAGGATGGTAAAGAGGAAATCTGTATTGGGTCGGTTGAAGAATTAAAGGGCGAAATGCAAAAAGCGGTTTCAGCGGGCGTGCTTTCAAAAGCTATGTTTGAAGATTTTGAAGTCGGTAACAATTCCGAAGAAAACTATGCCAAAATCGATTTACATAAAAACATTGTCGATGGCATTGTTTTAGTTTCGGCTTCCGGTAAAAAAATGTTCCGCGAAAGCGATTTAATTGATGTTTGGTTCGATTCTGGTGCGATGCCTTATGCACAATGGCATTATCCGTTCGAAAATAAAGATTTGATTGATAAAGGCACATCCTATCCAGCAGATTTTATAGCCGAAGGTGTCGATCAAACACGTGGTTGGTTTTATACGCTTCACGCTATTGCAACGATGGTTTTCGATTCTGTTGCCTATAAAAATGTGGTGTCCAATGGCTTGGTTTTGGATAAAAACGGACAAAAAATGTCCAAACGTTTAGGTAATGCCATAGACCCATTTGAAACTTTAGCAACTCATGGAGCAGATGCCACACGTTGGTACATGATTTCAAACGCCAATCCTTGGGACAATTTAAAGTTTGATGTAGAAGGTATCGAAGAAGTAAAACGCAAATTTTTTGGAACACTTTATAATACTTATTCCTTCTTCCAATTATATGCCAATTTGGATGAGTTTGATTATAGTGAATCTGATATTCCTTTAAACGAGCGCCCAGAAATAGACCGTTGGATACTTTCTGAATTACATACATTAATCAAGAAAGTGGATGAATATTATGCAGATTACGAGCCAACAAAAGCGGCACGAGCTATTTCAGATTTCACACAAGATTATTTAAGTAACTGGTATGTGCGTTTAAGTAGAAGACGTTTCTGGAAAGGTGATTACCAACAAGATAAAATTTCGGCTTACCAAACGCTTTATACGTGTATGGTAACCATTTCCAAGTTAGGTGCGCCTATTGCACCATTCTTTATGGATAGGTTGTATATGGATTTGAATGCCGTTACCAAAAAAGAAAATTTTGAGAGTGTACATTTGGCAAGTTTCCCAGTCTTTGAAGCCGCTTTTGTAGATAAAAGTTTAGAGCGCAAAATGGAAGCCGCGCAAACAATTTCATCTTTGGTATTATCGTTAAGAGCTAAGGAAAAGATAAAAGTGCGCCAGCCACTTCAAAAAATAATGATTCCTGTTAGCGGTAAACAGCAAAGGGATGAAATTTTAGCGGTTTCAGACTTAATAAAGCATGAAGTTAATGTTAAGGAGATTGAGCTTTTAGAAGATGCTTCAGATATATTGGTAAAACAAATAAAACCCAATTTTAAAACCCTTGGTCCTCGCTTCGGAAAGGATATGAAAGCCATAGCGAACGAAGTAATTAACTTTACCTCGCAAGATATTAACAAAATAGAACAAAATGGGGTTTTGGATGTGGTTATTAATGGAAAAAATATAACTTTAGCCATTGATGATGTGGAAATTACATCGCAAGATATTGAAGGGTGGTTAGTAGCTAATGAAGGGGCATTAACAGTGGCATTAGATATTACTATTACTGACGAATTACGAAAAGAAGGCATTGCAAGGGAACTTGTAAATCGTATTCAAAATTTACGTAAAGACTCAGGTTTTGAAGTCACCGATCGCATTGATGTGAAGCTTCAAAAAGATGATAACATGACACAAGCCGTCCATTCGAACTTAGAATATATAAAAACAGAAACATTAACAGAAGAACTTGAAATTATAGATCAGATAACACAAGGCATTGATATTGCCTTTGATGATGTAAACACCAAGTTGTTTATTCAAAAACACTAAAATTATGGCTATAGAAAATACAGTAAGGTACTCAGACAAAGATTTAGCAGAATTTAAAGTGCTTATACAAGAAAAAATAGTGAAAGCGCAGCACGATTTAGATCTTATAAAAAGTGCGTATATGAACAATCTTAGTAACGGTACAGAGGACACCTCGCCAACGTTTAAAGCATTTGATGAAGGTAGCGAAGTGATGAGCAAAGAATCGAATTCACAATTGGCCATCAGACAGGAAAAGTTTATCCGTGATTTAAAAAATGCACTGATTCGTATTGAAAACAAAACCTATGGTATTTGCCGTGTTACAGGAAAATTAATTGCAAAAGAACGATTGATGTTAGTACCGCACGCAACATTGAGCATTGAGGCAAAAAACATGCAACAATAAGATTGCTTAATTAATAGATTTTAAGCGTCTCGGTTTAAAACGAGACGTTTTTTATTTGTCATTCTGGCGTAATTCAAAAACCGTAATTCGTAAATCCATTCATGTCATTAAAGAAATCCATCTTAATCATCATAATCATTTTGCTTATCGACCAAATAAGTAAAATATACATTAAAACGCATTTTAAGCTACAAGATAGTATAGAAGTGTTTAGTTGGTTCAAAATCTTCTTTATTGAAAATGAAGGCATGGCT
Source organism: Flavobacteriales bacterium 32-35-8 (assembly GCA_002280395.1). Taxonomy (GTDB): domain Bacteria; phylum Bacteroidota; class Bacteroidia; order Flavobacteriales; family Flavobacteriaceae; genus Confluentibacter. The sequence goes on along the minus strand of NCDW01000081.1, from coordinate 8,797 downwards.
TGGGGTACCAGAATCAGCGATTTTGTGTCTTTTATTTCTGAACGGACCGCAAAGGTGTCGTTAACCATTTTTAGGATTATAGCTATTTTTGGGATTGGTTATTGGTTGTATGATGCTACAAAAAATAAAGCCTCAAGCATATTAATATGTGCCATTGCATTAATTTTTGCAGGGGCTTTGGGGAATATTATAGACTCTGTTTTTTATGGTGTGCTGTTTAATGATAGTTATTTAGAAGTTGCTACCTTTTTGCCAGAAGGTGGCGGTTATGACACCTTATTACATGGTAAAGTAGTAGATATGCTTTACTTCCCTTTATATAAAGGTTACTTGCCCGAATGGCTGCCTATTTGGGGCGGTAAATACTTCACATTTTTTGAACCCGTTTTTAATGTGGCCGATATGGCGATAAGCACCGGGTTTATCATGCTTATTGTTTTTAATAAAAAAGCGTTTACTAAGAAATAATATTTATTGTTCTTTTTTTATTTTATGTGTAAGGTAATTAGTATATTTAGTTTTTAGTATAACGAATTATCGAACAATTGACAAAAATGAAGATACTATTTAAAAAAAAACGACTTAAGTTCAATTTGATTTTTGGTATCCTTTGGTTAGTTCTTGGAACGGTATCGGTTATTTTTGAGTCAGAAAATGTTTTTAATTACGGATATATAATAATGGGGCTTTTATATTTCGGATCTTATCTTTTTGAAAATAGCAAACAATATTTGACAATTGAAAACGGAATTATCTCAAAAAATCATTTAATCCCCAAAAAAATAAATCTGAATGAAATAAAGCGGATTAAAAAATTTGCTGGAGATTATATTC
>NCDW01000081.1:0-7924 GCA_002280395.1 Flavobacteriales bacterium 32-35-8 | reverse complement strand
AAAAACTGACTCAACTGAATTGAGAATCAATACGGAATTGATTGAAGAAAAGTCTCTTGAGGAATTGAATATTATGTTGGGAAATCTTGATCTAGAAACGAAATAGAGTCGTTTGGAACCCCGTGTATAAAAAATTGCTAGTTTTAACTAGCACAAAGGTTGTTACCTATTTGTTGGCTTCCGATTTTCATTTTGTAAAATCCTCGCCTAAAAACATGCAACTTTATGCAAAACTGGTGCAAACCATTTTAAAAACCAATGAAAAAAGTAGTAATAATTATAATAGCATTGATTTTTATTCCTTTAGGTTGCAAGACAGAAAGTAAGTTTGAGAACAAAAAAGAATACTTACGATGGGTTGGAGATATAGAGCAAAACAACGAAATAGACAACTCGAATTTTAAGGTTTGCAATGGTGATGAAAAAATCTTTCAATATTTCAATTTAGGAGAAGGGCCAAGGTACAACAAGGAAAAAACGACAATTTTAGAAACTTTCAAAGTAAAATACAAACCCATAAAAAGCAAAATTCAAAACGGTCTTATCAGGATTAGGTTTGTTGTTAACTGCGAAGGAAAGGCTGGGAGATTCAGAACTTTACAATCTGACTATGATTATAAAGAAATTGAATTTGATAAGAGAATCGTTTCACAACTTATAGAAATCACGAAAGAAATAGATAATTGGGAAATATTATTCAGAGATGAAATGCCAGTTGACTATTATTTTTATCTGATATTCAAAATAAGTGACGGACGGATAACAGAAATTTTACCCTAATGAAGAACTTTTATATTTTAGTAATTATATTTTCATTCACAGAGGTTTTCGGTCAGCCTAATTGCGAAGCATTCAAATACTATGGAGATACTTTAAAATATAAAGCCTGTAAAAAGGCAGAGCAAATAAGAGGTCATTACCAATTCAGCAAAGAGTATCAAAAAATTCTTGATGAATCTATATCCATTGACCCAACCTTTGATTATGCTTATTGGGCAAAATCCATCGCTTATTTAAAAAGTGGTGATTTTGTAACTTGGAAAATATTAATTGATAATGCAGTAAAACTTAATCCAAAATCCCATTTGGGATATCGAGGCTGGTGCCGCTATCAATTCTTTAGAGATTATAAGGGAGCAATTCAAGACATAGAAGAATTGGACAGTTTGGTGGACTACGATATTGGACATTCCCAAAACGGAACATATCATTTAAACATTGCTAAAGGATTATGCTATAAAGCCATCGATGAAAAAGAGAAAGCCATAAAAATCATAGAAAATCAAATAAAACGGAACAATGAAGAAGACTTTATTGGAGCATACGACTATTTACATCTTGGAGTCCTATATCTAGAAACAGGCAATTTTGAAAAGGCTTTGGAAGCACTAGTAAAACAATCAGAAATAAATGACTTGGCCGAAAATCAGTATTATTCCGCTCTAGCTTATAAGGCATTAAAAAATCAAGTTGAATACAAAGCTTGTTTGGAAAAGGCAAAAGAACTTTATGTAAATGGAAGTAAAATGTTTGATCCATATTCGGACCCAATGGACAAAATATACCTGGAAAATATTGAAAATGAATTGATAAAGGTTTACAGCAACTAGTTTAACTAATTCAAAAATATGAATATAAATCATAGCATGAATACAAAATTTGAAGGAGGCATTAACATAGCCGTTAAAATTCCGAAGAATAAGTATGAGCAAACAGTGACTTTTTATCGAGATATTCTTAAACTTGATGTTGAAGAAGTTAAGATTACCAATCCAACGGTTTCAAGAACGCATAAGGTCAAATTTGGAAATAATATCATGTGGTTAGACTGTGTTGATAATTACACACATTCTGAAACTTGGTTGGAACTAAATGTTGATGATGTTGAAAATGCCACAAATTATTTAAGGTCTGAGGGGATAAATATGTGTGACGAATTTGAAAAATTACCAGATAATATGCACTGGATAACCGACCCCGCCGGCACTGTTTTTATTATAAAGAAGAGAGATTAACTACAAGATGTTCAAATAATCTATAAAACAAGTTCTAGTCAATTGAAACCATGGGAAAGAAATTAGATTTCATCACGCCCGAATTAAAAGCATTTATTGAAAAGCAAAAACTATTTTTTGTGGGAACTGCTGCTGCCGACGGCAGAGTGAATGTATCTCCAAAAGGCACGGACTCATTTAGGGTTATTAATGAGAATAAAATTGTTTGGTTGAATTTAACAGGAAGCGGCAATGAAACCGCGGCACATTTACTATTAAATAGCAGAATGACCATCATGTTTTGTGCTTTTGAAGGCAAACCTTTAATTTTAAGACTTTACGGGCATGCAAAAATTTACCATAAAAGAGATAACGATTTTCACAACTATTCAAATTTGTTTCCAAAGAATGTTGGTGCTAGGCAAATAATAGAAATGGACGTGGACTTAGTTCAAACATCCTGCGGTTTTGCTGTGCCGTTTATGGATTTCAAGGAAGAACGAACCACACTCAATGCTTGGGCAGAAAAACAAGGTGAAGACAATATTAAAGCCTATTGGAAAGAGAAAAACACCTTAAGTATTGATGGGTTTGAGACTAAAATTCTGGAAGATTAAAGTCTAGGCTTCAACAAGTCGTATAATACTTCTTATCAAATTTTGATACCACCACAAAATGTATTTACTTTGTAATAACATTGTAAGGTTATGGAAACATCTATTATTAAAATCGGAAATTCAAAAGGGCTTCGGTTAAGTAAGACTATTTTGGAAAAATACAACATCAAGGATAAGGTTGAAGTGATTCTTGAAAAAGATCAAATCATTTTAAAACCCATTGATAAACCAAGAAAAAATTGGGAAAAGGAATTTGAAAAAATGCACATGGATAATGACGACAAGTTACTTATTGATGACGTGTTTGATGACGAAAATCTTGACGAATGGAATTAAAGCAATACACGATTGTTTTGGTTAATTTGGACCCAACCATTGGAAGTGAAATAAAGAAAACAAGACCTTGTGTCATTCTTTCACCTAATGAAATGAACAAATACCTAAACACGATTGTTCTAGCACCAATGACATCCAATATGAAAAAATATCCAACGAGGGTTTCGGTGAATCATAATGGAAAGAAGGGAATGATTGCTATTGACCAAATCCGTACCGTTGATAAAGTGAGGATAATAAAAGTATTTGAAAAACTGACCAAATCCGAAATCACTAAATGTAAAGAGGTCATAAAAGAAACTTTTGTTGACTAAAAGCATTAAGTCATTCAAAACCCATAAACCCGCTCAGGTGTGACACAATAATCTAGCTTAACGTCATTTTCAAAAACATCATCAATACTATCTTCTGCTTCAAAAAAGGAGAGTCCTATTTTAATGGTTTCTGGTTTGCATTCACTTAAAAAAACATCATAAAAGCCTTTGCCATAACCCACACGATGGCCTTTTTTATCAAAAGCCAGCAAAGGAACAAACACAACTTCAATTTTATTATTGGTAATTTCTATACCATCAACAGGTTCGGGAATGTTGTAGGCGTTTTTTTTAATCACCGTATTATCCGTTAGCAAATAATGGGTCATCAACGTGGTTTCAAAATCGCTTTTTGAGAGCACTATGTGTTTATCTTTTCCCGAAAGGATATTCAAAATATAATCGGTGTTGACTTCTTTTTGTTCTTCAATCGTTAAAAAAATATGGTAAAAAGAAGCATCCCAAATGGGCAATTTTAAAAGTTTGTTGGCAATGGCCATACTGAAACGGTCGATAACTTCCTCAGATAAGTCACTACGAAGGGCTTTGTATTTTTTCCGCAATTCAGCTTTTAACATGCTATTATTAGCGTTTAAGTTTGGTAGTAATATGAAACAGGGCATCACCTTGATATACAATAGGCGATTCATTCACATTAATAATATAGCCTGAATTATTGGCTTTCACAAAATGATTGAACTTACCAAAAGGATCGGTAATCGTGCCAAGAATGTCTTTTTTGTTTACCTTAATTCCCACTTTTACGGCAGGCTTGAACATTCCAGAATATTTGGCACGTTTCCAAGTACTTTCATTAATATAAATAGAGTCTTTGGAAGGTTTTGTGACTTTAAAAGTGGACTTTAGCATGCCAAAATGTTGCAAAATACGTTTGGCGCCTTTAATGCCAGAAGCCGTCACGGTTTCGTCTATATGAAATGATTTTCCGCCTTCAAAAAGCAACATGGGTTTGCCTAATTTATGACAGGTATTTCTAAACGATTTATTTAAGTTTTTAGAATACAAAACAAAAGGCGCACCAAACACTTTTGCTAAATCGTTAAGCTGTTTGTTGTCTTTTACAAAGCGAAGTTGAGGGGCATTAAATCTGCCTGCACTTCCTGTATGGTAATCAATAATTAAATCGACGTGGGGAATAATTTCATGAACCAATTTATAGGCTACCCTACTTGCCAAAGAGCCATTTTCCGTTCCCGGAAATACACGGTTTAAATCCCTGCCGTCTGGGAACTCACGATTTAAATTGATAAATCCGAAAATATTAATAACAGGAATACAAATAACAGTACCACACTTTGGCTTATTAATACCAGAAGCAATAAGTTGTCTTACAATTTCAACACCATTTACCTCATCACCATGAATGCCTGCCGTAAATAAAATAGTAGGCCCCGGTAGTTTAGAGCGTTCCACAATAATAGGAACATCAACCGTTGAGGTAGTGTGGAGTTTAGCTAAATCTAAACTTATTTCTTTGCTTTCGCCTGGTAAAATAGTAACTCCAAGAATATCTAAAATGTCATTTTTGGCTTTAATCATTTAAATGATGTCATTTTATTTTTTTCTATATGTGTTATAATATTTTTTGCAATATTTTTTCCTGTAGCACCTTCAATGCCTTCTAAACCTGGTGTAGAATTTACTTCTAGCAGTAAAGGTCCTCTTGCCGATTGTAGCATATCGACACCACAAACAGGGAGTTTTAAAACTTTAGCAGCACTCATCGCCAACGCTAATTCTTGCTCATTTAGTTTTATGACTTCGGCAGTTCCACCTCGGTGTAAATTAGAACGAAATTCACCTTCTTTGCCTTGTCGTTTCATAGCGCCAACCACTTGTCCGTCCACAATAAGCGCACGAATATCAGCACCTTTAGCTTCCTTTATAAACTCTTGAACAATCACGCGCGCTTCCAACCCGTTAAAGGCTTCCAAAACAGATTCCGCAGCATTTTTGGTTTCAGCCAACACCACGCCCAAACCTTGAGTGCCTTCTAAAAGTTTAATAATTACGGGAACGCCACCAACGTGTTCAATCACTTCTTCCACATCGCGCGAATAATTGGTAAAAACCGTTTTTGGCATGCCAATACCCGCTTTGCTTAAACGTTGTAAACTTCTTAGCTTATCCCTAGAACGTAGTATGGCATCAGAAGTGGCAATAACAAAAACGTTCATCATTTCAAATTGCCGTACGACCGCACACCCATAAAAGGTAATGGAGGCACCAATTCTAGGAATTACGGCATCTACATAATCTAAATAGCGGTCTTTATAATAAATAGTGGGTTTTTCCCTTTCTATAATGATATCGCATTTTAAAGGGTCGATAACTTCCATTTTATGACCTCTTTTTTCGCCTTCTTCAATAAGCCTTGCGGTTGAGTATAGACTAGAGTTTCTTGATAGAATAACTATATTCATTGTGTTTTTAAATTAAAAGAAATATTTTCTTTGTCTACATCAACCATAAACTTGTGCTTTAAAAATTGCCTGCCAATAAGCACCGGGAATTTCATGTCGTCACGCGTGCTTAAAGTTAAGTTAATCTTATATGTTTTTCCAAAAAATATAACTTCAGATTTTATCTTATATCTATTTTCCTTAAAACCATTGCTGCTTTTCACATTGGTTTTAGAAAAGGTTTCAAAAATGATTTCTTTTCCGCTAAAATTAGCATGGCCTTCGCTGTAAAAAGTACATTTTAGCATATTGTTGTGTTCTACAATATTGGAACAATGAATAGCAGATGTGTAAGCTCCTGTATCAATTTTAACATCGATATTGAATAAATCCAAATCAGGAAAGTCCACTTTATCAACTCTGCCAATAATTTTCTTTTTCATGCTCTATATCATTTAAAAAAGTTTGCGAAGGTAGCGAATTAGAAAAACGAAAAACTATTTATATAAAAAAGTTTAACGTTTTAATGTAGGGGTAAGTTAACAATAAAAATTAAAATAATTACCTTTGAGTGATGAGTCATTCCCCTTTAGAAATACAGCTTATAACCCTTCCAGAACAACCCGGAGTGTATCAATATTTTGATGCTGATGGGACTATTATATACGTTGGAAAAGCTAAAAACCTAAAAAAACGGGTCAGTTCTTATTTCAACAAAATTCATGATAATGGCAAAACCCGTGTGCTGGTAAAAAAAATCGCAACTATTAAGCACATTGTTGTAGAGACAGAAACGGATGCGTTGTTGTTGGAGAATAATTTGATTAAAAAGCACCAGCCGCGTTATAATGTAATGTTGAAGGATGACAAATCGTATCCTTGGATTTGCATAAAAAACGAACGCTTCCCAAGAGTGTTTTCAACCCGCCGGGTGATTAAAGATGGTAGTGAGTATTTTGGTCCCTATACCAGTATGAAAACCGTTTATACGTTGTTGGATTTAATAAAAGGCATTTATCATTTACGGACCTGTAATTATCATTTGTCTGAAGAAAAGATTGATGCTGGAAAATATAAAGTGTGTTTGGAATACCATTTGGGAAATTGCAAAGGGCCCTGTGAGGGTTTGGAAACGGAAGCCGAATACAATCAAAACATAAAAGCGATTAAAGAAATTTTAAAAGGAAATTTTAAAGATTCGCTGTCACAGTTTAGAGTTCAAATGAAACAATATGCTGCAAATATGCAGTTTGAAGATGCTCAAAAAATAAAGGAAAAAATAGAAGTGCTTGAAAATTATCAGGCAAAATCGACTATTGTTAATCCCAAAATAAGCAATGTAGATGTGTTCTCCATTGTAAGCGATGAAACTTATGGTTATGTGAACTTTTTACAATTGTCCTATGGTTCTATCATTCGTTCACATACTTTAGAGATTAAAAAGAAATTGGATGAAACCGATTTGGAATTATTAGAACTTGCCGTTATTGAAATCCGGCAGCGCTTCCATTCAAAATCCAAAGAAATTTATGTGCCTTTTAAAGTGGATTTGGGTGAAGATGTAAAAGTAACCGTTCCGCAATTGGGTGATAAAAAGCATATTTTGGATTTATCTATCCGTAATGCGAAATATTACAGAATGGAGCGGTTTAAACAAGATAAAATTGTTGACCCAGACAGACATGCCAATAGAATTATGGCGCAAATGAAAGCAGATTTGCGTCTTCATGAAGAACCACGGCATATTGAGTGTTTTGATAATTCCAATATTCAAGGCACCAATCCAGTAGCTGCTTGCGTGGTTTTTAAAAATGGGAAACCCAGTAAAAAAGATTATAGGCATTTCAATATAAAAACAGTGGAAGGTCCAGACGATTTTGCCTCTATGGAAGAAGTAGTTTATAGGCGTTACAAACGTATGTTGGATGAAGAACAACCATTACCTCAATTAATCATTATTGACGGAGGAAAGGGACAATTATCTTCAGCTTTAAAAAGTTTGGAAGCCCTTAATTTAAGAGGAAAAATAGCTATTATAGGAATCGCAAAACGTTTAGAAGAATTATTCTATCCAAATGATCCAATTCCGTTATATTTAGATAAAAAAAGTGAAACCTTAAAAGTAATTCAACAATTAAGAAACGAAGCGCATGGTCGGGCGCGTCACCGCGTTGCGGATCGCCTCGGCATCGGCAGGGTCGGTCTTGCCGTGGATCAGCCGCATCGCGTGGCCGAGTGCG
>NCDW01000080.1 GCA_002280395.1 Flavobacteriales bacterium 32-35-8 | reverse complement strand
ATAATGATAATAGAATAGGTTGCTTTATGTTTTTATTGTAATTAATTATTGTTATTGAGGCACAGCATCATTAGTTGTAGTGGCGTATAAGCCCAATAAACAACCTGTAAAACCTCCAGCGACATCGGTAGATAAAATATCTCCTGAAACAGTTCCGCCAACATTTGTGAAATCAGTTCCATTTGTAGAATATCCAAAGTCATATTTATCACCATTCGCTTTTATTTGAAGTGTGATAGGATTTTTAACATCTATTTTAGTGCTACCAACAATGGTTGATTCTGTTTCACGACTTCTCGGTTTACGTTGGTTTTTTTGTAATAACAAGTAAAAATCATCGCCTTTTTTGGTAATGCCAAATACATAGTTTGAGTTTTCATTTTGTAACGCAACAACACCAGCTAAATCTTTTTCTGAGTTTGGTTTGTATGATAGAGTTGTTGTTAATGAAAACGAATTGTGCATTTGACGGTAGAAAAGGGTAGAAGTTGGTTTCATTTCCTTAATGTTTGTGTCAAAAGGGTTGATTTGCAATCCTTTTTTGGATGTCGAAATGAATGCTTCACGTGCTCCTCTTAAACCAATCCAACGGTAATCCAATTTTTCAGAAGTAAAATTATCAGTAAAGGTGAAATTACCATTAGGGAAAAAGCCATCTTTTCCTGTTTTGTTTTCAACCCCTTTTGGCATTTTTATTTTAGTCTCTAATGGCACCAATCCGTTTTCGAAAACTGGGTACTCACCAGTCCAATCTACTGGTAGTATAAAGGTTCCACGTCCTGTGTTAACTCTATCCTCCTCATTTGGACGAACTGCCAAAAATACACCGTAATATTGGCCATTAGGGCCTTCTATTATATCGGCATGTCCTGCCCAATCAATTTTGTTTTTACGATCTTTTGGAAAATGTCTTTGAGTTAAAATTGGATTATTTGGTGCAGGTACATAGGGCCCTCTGGGGCTATCGCTTTTAAAAATAACCTCACTATGCCAATCGCCGGTACCTCCCTCAGCACACATTAAAAAATATTTACCATCTTTTTTGTAAATGTGCGGCGCTTCTATCCAAATAGGTTTTTTGGTAATATCTACACCACCATCAACAATAATTTTATCGGTACCAGGTATTACTCTATCGTTTTCAACATCATAGTCCCATATTTTAATCACACGGTGTCCGTTATATTGTTCTTTGTCTTTATCAGGCGCATCATTGTGTACAATATATCCTTTACCATCATCATCAAAGAAAATGGAAGGATCAATACCCCCAAAAGCTAGTTTAATTGGGCTTCCCCAACCTTGCTTAGGATCTTTAGTTTTAACAATAATATTGTTTAAACCACCGGTAAATGCCGTTACGATCATATAAAAAGTATCGTTGTGGGGGTTGTAAGTAATACCGGGAGCATAAACCCCAGCACTAATACCTGTATCGTGTGGATTGAATTCGTCTATGTTGTCTAGAACACCTCCTAAATCCGTCCAATTAACCAAATCTTTAGAGTGGAAAATTGGCACTCCTGGAAACATGGCAAATGATGAGGCAACCATGTAATAGTCGTCTCCTTTTCTAGTGATGGCAGGATCTGGATAAGTACCTTGCAAAATAGGCGTATAAAACTCATCGTCTTTTAATGGATTGTCTTTATATACTTGGTCGTCTCCTTGGTAAACAAAGTTGGTAAATATAGGTGGGTTTTTAACCTTACTTTTTTTAGCCTGACCATTAACTCCAGTTAAGGAGCCCAAAGCCATGAGAGATGAGAGGAGAATTAATTGTGTCTTTTTCATGTTAAATATATTTGTTATTAATTGTGGTTAAATTTACTTATCATTTTTTTCATATTCCAATGGAAGTATGATTATTCAAATTTTATCCAATCCGTTTCAAGATTACCATTGGTTTTTGATATGGCAACTAGATTTTGATTATTGGATTCGAATTTTTTTAATGGTACTTTTATTTCTGTCCAATCGTTACTTTTCGGAATTTTTACTTCAGCAATTAAAGTACCATTTGCAGAATTATTTCTAATTTCTAGAATGCCATCGGTTTCCGATTTTGCTTTTACAATAACAGATTTTAAACGTTTTTTTCCAAAATCCACATTATCATATTGAACCCAGGCATTTGGTTTGTTGAACACCGTTTTCCAACCTTTAAACGTATTTAAAGTATCTATAAAAGCAATGGATGCGCCTTGTTCACTGATAGCACTATATCTGTCAATTTCAATTTGTTTGGTAGCGTTTGCAATACCAACACCTCTTAAAGTAGGAATCACTTTTTGAATGGTTCCATCATCATTAAAGTTTAAGTAATCGGCTCTGATGGATCGTGCTTTATCAAAACTTGGTGAATAATCGTTGTGATGATAAAACAAATACCATTGGTTTTTAAATTCTATAATAGACTGATGATTCGTCCAACAACCCGTTGGTGATTCATCCATAATAACACCAGTCACTTTAAAAGGCCCTAATGGATTATCTGAAATAGCATATTCCAAACGTTCAATTTTATCTTCAACATGCGGATAGGTTAGATAATAAATACCGTTTCTTTCAAAAAGATACGGGCCTTCTTTCAAGCCTTTTGTTGGTAAGTCTCCAAGCGTTTTTACTTCAGAATCCAATTCAAGCATGTTGTCTTTTAGTTTGGCGCCATATAAATTTCCTTGCGACCAATACATATAGGCTTGTCCGTCTTTATCAATAAACACATTTGGGTCGATGCCTCTTACATTTGGAATCGGCAGAGGTTGGGTCGTGTATGGGCCTTCAGGCTTATCGGCAATGGCAACACCAATGGTGAAGCCTCGAACATTTGTCAGGGAATCTTTAATGGTCGATGGGAAATAGAAATAATATTTACCATCTTTTTCAATACAATCCGGTGCCCACATGCTGTAGCTATCTGGTTTTACCCAAGCTACTTTGTTTTGTTCTACAATGGTACCGTGGTCCGTCCAATCGGTTAAATTTTCAGAAGAAAACACATGGTAATCTTCCATACAAAACCAATCCTTACGACCTTTGCCTTCGGTGGCTAAAATGTCATGCGAAGGAAATACATAAACTTTGTCGCCAAATACCCTAGCGGAAGGATCTGCGGAAAACTGATCCCTGATGAGTGGGTTCTGACCAAAAGAATAGCTGATTGCGAAAATCAGTAATATTCCGTTTTTTAGATGTTGATTAATAATTTTCATTTTTATTTATAATTATAAAACTTTCGTTATTGGCTGTTTTTATTTAATTGATTCATTTTGCTTGCCTTTACATATATTTTGGGACATGTTTTTTCAATTAGAAAACATCCAATAATCAAAATACATAATCTGACTAGCTGCGTTTCCTTTGAAAATAAAATATAAATCGTGAATTCCCGTTACTTTGTTAATATCAATTGTTTGTAGCGACCAGCGGTCATTACCTCCAGTCATTGGTACTTTTATCGTCCCAAGTAGCTCACCTTCTTTGCTATCCAATCTTATTTCCATAGATACATTTCCATTATGAGTTGTACCAATTCTTGCCGTAAGTTTTGAAGCCCCTTCTTTACGAAAATCTACCTCTTTGACTTTCGTGTAAGCATCATTATATTTTGCCGTAATAAAATTACCAACAACATCATTTTTCATAGACTTTACACCTTCCGACCAAGCTATAGTTTCTGCTTCGTTTATAGTATAGGGATTTAACGGACTTAAACTCTGTTTGATGCCTTCGGTCATATTCATCTGAACGATGGTACCATCTTTATTAAATTTAAGTTCTTCTACACATACGGAACGGGTAAAGCCCCCGCCTCCAGGCAATGCACCATTATGATAGAAAAAATAGCTTTTTCCTTTAAAATCGATAACACCAGGATGATTTGTAAATGCGCTACCTTGTGTAGGCATAACAACCCCTTGATATTTCCAAGGGCCTGTTATATTTTTACTGGTTGAATGACCGATATGTTCTGATATGGGGCCTGCGGCAAAAAATAAATAATAGAGATTATCGCGTTTATATAGCCAAGGTCCTTCTTCATAAGTCGTTGGTCTTTCTTCGTTTACCGTTCCTTCACGCTTGCCAAATGCTTCTAGGGTATTAGCGATTTGTTTGATGTCACCTTCATAGGAAATCATGTTTTCATTCAATTTTACATAGTAACAAACAGGATTTCCCCAGAATAAATAGGCTTGTCCATCATCATCAATAAAAACGGATGGATCTATATCGGCGTTGCTGTTGGAAATTAAAGGTTTTCCTAATGGATCAATGAATGGGCCATAAGGACTATTAGAAACAGCCACACCAATACCATTCTTTCCTTGGCGATCCGTAATGGGTACATACATGTAAAATTTCCCTTGTCGCTCGATACATTGAGGAGCCCACGCATTCATTTTAGCCCAACTAAACTCTTTATAGGACAATACAGCTCCGTGGTCAGTCCAATTGACCATATCTTCTGTAGTATATAAACGCCAGTCATTCATAGTAAACCAAGTAGATTCATCTTCGTCGTGACTGGTGTATAAATATACCTTGCCGCCATAGACCATTGGAGCTGGATCTGCTGTATAATTTGTTTGCACAATAGGATTTTGTGCAGCTACTATAAAATAACTTAAAAGAATTTTAAGCGTAATAATTGTTTTTTTCATTACTCCTAGTTAGTTAATACAAATCCTCCATTAGGTTGTATTGTTATTGAAATTTCTCCTTTTTTAGAAATTTTAATATCCTCTAAAGATGCGTTTTTATTTTTATCGTCGTTATAAAGTGTTGCTTTACCATCAGCAAGCATAGGGAGTTTTAGTTTTAAATTCTTTACGGTTTTTTCTGCATTAATACCTGCTACATACCACTTATCTCCATGGCGACGTGCCAATACAACATATTTACCAGGATAGCCATCAAGAAAAACAGTTTCATCCCAAGTGGTTGGCATATTTCTTAAAAAGTCCAATTGATATGCTGGGACATCTTCAAGATTATTTGGTGTTAAGCCAAGCATTTGCAACGGATTTTGGTAAAGTACACCAGTAGCCAATTGAAAGATGTTGGTTGTTAAACGTTCTTGTCCTTTAGTATTTCCCTTATTTAAATACTTGTTTAATAATACACCACCATATTCCATACTTGCGACCGAATTACGAATAAATGGATGCAACGATGCATAAAAAGATTCTTTGTTACGAGCATCTTGAGTAAAGATAAGCATTTCTGAAGCTATTACAGCCTCACTACCTACAAAATTTGGGTACATGCGCTCCCAACCACGAGGTAATGTGGCACCATGGAAAATGATCATTAAACCATAATCATTAGCGTCTGAAAGAATCTCTTCATATAAGCGCATGGTTTCTTGTTTATCGCCACCAAAAAAGTCGACTTTCAAACCTTTTACACCGACTTCTTTAAGCCATTTCATTTCACGTTTTCTAACGATGGATGTGTTCATTTTATCTTTTGGAGTTTGGAAAGCATCATTCACAATACCATTGGAATTGTACCAAAGAAACACATCAACACCTTTAGATTTGGCATACTGAATGAGTTCCTTCATTCTATCATACCCAATATTTTTATCCCACCAAGCATCAATTAAAATGTATTCGAAATTCATGGCAGCAGCCAAATCAATGTATTTAACTTGGTCTTCATAATTCATGCTTTCATCTTGCCAAACAATCCAGCTCCAAGTACCACGTCCATATTTAAATTTTTGGGAAGCTTCATAAAGTGGTTCAACCACATCATAAGAAATGGTGGTTTCTACAATAGGTTTTAATGTTTCGCCAACGGTAATGGTACGCCATGGGGTCATTCCAGGGAGTCCAACTTGAGCGCCTACGCTGCCAAAACCATTATTCGTTTTTACATCTGGATACTCAACACTATACATGCCATTGTTGTAGTTGCTCAAATGAGAAGCGTTATAAAGACTGGATACACCAGTTTCAGATAACAATACCCAGCCATTGTCGCCTACATGAAATAATGCTGGAAATACATAACCATTTTTATCGGTATTAGTGCTCATGGCAACATCAGCAGTATAAGTGCTTTCATAACTTGGTGTTGTGCGTGCAAAACCACTCATAGGAGACATCATAGCCGAAAGAAAGGTGGTTGTATTACTAGGAAACTTATACCCGGTAACTTCTTTTTCAACCACGCAAGACATGGTTTCGCCCCAAGATGGTATTTCATATCTAAAAGCGATATCGTTATCACTCACTTGGAACACGATAGATAATTGTTTTTTATCAGCATTTGCAATGGTGAATTTTAAAGTGTTGGCTGAATAATTTACAGAGTATTGTTTGATTTTTTCTTGGGTATAACTTTTATCGACCTTTCCTGTAGTAGATTCTATAAAACCCATATTCTGACTAAAATCACCTTCATTGGTTACCAAGCCTAAAGGGGAATTTTCAATCATCACTTTACCATTATAGCTTACTGAATATGTTGTTTTACCATTTTCTACAGCCACGTTTAATTTTAGTTTTCCATCGGGACTTACCACGTCTGCATTCTGCGAGATGACTGCTGACGATATTAATAAGCAGCATAAAACAATTAATTTTTTCATTTTTTAGATTTTAAATTTCCTTTTAGTTTTTACTTTATTTTTATTTAATAATCGGACTCAAATAGGCCGCAAAACCACCACGGCGAAGCATGGTGACATCAATCGAACTCGATTTATCAACTACCATATATTTTGTTGAAAACAAAGTGTCGTGTGCGCCATCTGAAATTAATGTTAGTTTATAGGATTGTCCTTCGGCTAAGAAATCAAATTTTAATTTCTGAACCTTTTCCCTTCGGCCATCCGAATTGATGGCACCAATATACCAATCTAATCCTTTTCTACGCGCCATAACTGTGAATTTTCCTGGATAGCCGTCTAATAATTTGGTATCATCCCAAGTGCTAGGCACGTGTTTAAGAAACGTTTTAGGGGCATCTGGTAAATTTCTATAGCCTTCTGGACGGTCTGCCATGTGTTGCATAGCCGATTCAAAAACCACGCTTAACGCCAATTCATGTCCGTATGATGTAATATGGGCAAATTGCGAATTGGTGAAAGTCACAGGTGTATAATCCATGGAGCCAACAATATTTCTTGTAAAAGGTAACACATTATTGTGCTCTGGAGCTGTGGTTGTTAATTCCGGACCATTATTGTACCATTCGGCACCTCTGGCAGCCTCAAATGTCATTAAATGTGGATACGTGCGTTGCCATCCTCTAGGAACGATGCAACCATGAAAGTAAACCATGATTTTAAACTTGGCGGCATCATCAAGGATGTCTAGGTAATATTTTATCATATCTTGTTTTTCACTCAAGAAAAAATCGACTTTAATACCATAAACCCCTAATTTATTCAACTTGGCAAATTCTTCCATGCGGTTTTCATGGGTTTTCATGCGATCGACAGGCGTAGAAGTCACCCATTTAAACATGCCTGAATTGTACCACATCAAAGGTTTTACACCTATGGAATGGATATATTTTAAAGCATCTTCTAAATTGCCGCCATTTTCCATTTGATCCCATTCCCAATCCAAAAGAGTATATGGCCAGCCCATTTCAGCAGCTAAATCGGCAAATTCAGTAACTACTTTGTAATCTTTGGTGCCGTGGTTATTCGACCAATAATTCCATGAGGCAACACCAGGTTTCACCCAATCGGTATCAGTTAAAACGGAAGGCGCCGATACATCATCAACCAAGGTAGATTCTACAACTTCAGCTAGACTTCCCATAATGATAACGCGCCAAGGCGATTTCCAAGGAAGATTGATGGTTGGCAATGGTTCACCAACGCCTTCATCGGCGCTGGGAAGCGTCACTTTATAATCGGAATTTGTAATGGTATTAGCAAGTTTTGTTGCAGCATATTGTCTGTCAACGTCCGCTTCATGTATAAGATACCAATTGGTGTCATCATGTTTGGTGTTAAAAAGAGCAGGATAACACCAATCTTGTTGCACACTGGCGTCTTTCATATTAGTATATAATCCTTCATTGGACAGATCAAATTTTTCCAACCATCTGCTTGTGCTATCAGGAATTTTGTAAGCTGTTAATTCATCCTTAATTTTAAAAGTTCCCGTTTTTTCTGGAAATTCATACCTAAACGTCACGCCATCGTTATAAGCTCTTATAATCACATTCAATTTGGCTTTTGATGGGTTTTCAAAATATAAAACCAGTTCATTGCCAGAATTGCTGCGCTGCGATTTTTTACCGTAAAGGGATGTGTATTCTTCTTTTATTAATTTAGGTTTATCGGCTTTAATAAACTTCAATTCCGTTGAGAAATCTTGGTCACTTCGCAACAGTCCCAAATCTATTTTCGGAATAATCTCAGAACTTGCATTGTCTTTTAAAGAATTGATTTTCAAAAACCATTTCCCAGTAGAGGCAGATTGCTCATTCTTCAATTCTACTTGCCATTTTTTGTTAGGTGATACCACGCTTACATTTTGAGCCAAATTGGTAATTGAGATTAAAAAAAATAGGAGAATTATAAGTCTTTGTTTCATTAGGATTGGATTTATTAATTTTCTATTTTT
>NCDW01000079.1 GCA_002280395.1 Flavobacteriales bacterium 32-35-8 | reverse complement strand
TATAAAAAACTACACGTTACAACTTTTTATCTAAAAAAAATGCATTTAATCGATATTTGTATGATTTTTACCAAATAATACAAGAAAATGAATGGGAGCTTTATTTGGTAAATTGCTATTTGATGATTTTTATCTTGTAACAATATTTAATAAAAGTCTGTAGTTTAGTAAACTGAAATTCTTAGATATGAAATATAAAATTTTAGTAACGCTAATATTTACATTAATCATTCTTCAATCCTGTAGTAAAGATGACGACATTAATAATGTTGCTAATGGCATAAATAAGATTGGTAATAAACAAACTACTGGAAGTTCTGCAAATGATATCCTTTCTGATACAAAATTTAAAAGCATTATAATTGAAATGGTTTATGTAGAAGGCTTTGAACCCACTGCAAATGCTATTGACAGTTTTAAAAACTTTATAAGTACAACATGTAACAAACCCGAGGGCATCACTGTTATAAAAAAATCCATACCCTCTTTAGGAGATACAGAATACACGATTGAAGAAATTGCAGATATAGAAGAAACCAATAGAACTAAATATAATAATGGCCAACAAATTGCTATTTGGATATTTTTTGCTGATGGAAAATCTGATAAAGATGACAACGTAACTGTTGTTTTAGGAACAGCCTATAGAAACACATCGTTTGTTATTTTTGAAGAAACCGTCAGAAGTTTTAGCAATAGCCCTTTTGAACCTAATAGAAGCTTACTAGAAGCTACGGTTATAAATCATGAATTTGGCCACTTGTTGGGACTTACCAATTTCGGAACCGATTTACAATCACCACACGAAGACCCAGAACACCCAAGACATTGCAATGCAGCAAGCTGCTTAATGTACTGGGAAGCCGTATCTCCATCTGGATTAAATGGCTTTTTAAATGGAAGCTCACCCCCGCAATTAGATGCTCAATGCATTGCAGATTTACGGGCTAACGGCGGTAAATGAGTTTATTTTTAAAAATTATATGCCTCTTTCCAATACTCAATGGTATTGTTATACATCGCATCAAGAGACATTTGAACCGCAATGGCAGTATGGGCTCCCGTATATAAATTTGAAATAGGCTGTTTGTTGTTTATTATGGAATCCCGAAAATCTATCAAAGCCTGCTTACTAGGATCTATATGGTTTATATTAATACGTTTTCCTTGGGCATTTGAGTAGTTTGATGTAGCTCCCGAAACACCATCAACATCACTTAACTCCTTTTTACCAAAATTCTCATAATAAATCCAAGCCTCTTCAGTTCCTATGACAATAGTTCCTTTACTCCCTTGTACTTTAATTTGATAATCGTTTAAAGAATTATTTGTCAAGCATTCAAAGGTCGCTTTAACACCACTCGGATATTCATATAACAAGTGAATATTATCATACGTTTCCCTACCATCTTTCCAGAAATTGATGCCGCCCGTACCCATGATTTTCTTTGGATTCTCCTTAAGAACCCAACTCACAAAATCAATTTGATGCGAACATAATTCGGCAACCAACCCTCCTGAATATTCTTTATACATTCTCCAATTTATAACTCGCTCTAGTGCAGGATCGGACACGGACCTTCGCCAATTTCCATTTCTATTCCATTGACACTCAAAGTTTGCTATCTCACCAATCTCCCCGCTTTTAATAAGCTCTACAATATGTTTATAAAGCCTGGAACTATGGTATTGGTGTCCTGTTTGAAAAATTAGCTTGGAATTTGAAACTTTACTAACAAGCACTTGTATTTCTTTTAAGCCTTTTGCCATTGTTTTTTCACAATAAACATGTTTACCCGCGTCAACGGCATCCATGGCTATTTGCGCATGGGTGTTAAAAGGAGTTGCTATAAGCACCGCATCGATTTCTTTATCGCTCAAAAGATCTTTATAGTTGATATAGGTTTTTGCCTTATTATTTGTTTTTTGCAGACCATTTTTTAATCTGAAATCCAATACATCACAAACAGCAACAACATCAATTCCTTCAATACCATTAAGTATCGATATAAGACCCGACCCTCTGTCTCCAGTACCTATAACTCCTAACTTTATCGTTTTATCAATACTAATATTTTTAGAAACAACACCGAAAACTGAAGTTGCAGAAATAACACTTACAGACAACAGCGCACTTTTAGTTAAAAAATCTTTCCTTTTCATTTTAATAAAATATCCTAATCTAGTTTTTCAAACTTAATCTGATCCCTTTTATAATTTTGGCTCCCATCCTTTTTCATATTCCCTGGACCAATATGTCATAGCTTCTTTATCTTTTTTTATTTTACCAGTCTTTGCATCTATATGGATGGTTCTTTTTACATCTTGGGCAATATTTCCTAAATGGCACATTTGTGTACTGATGCTAGCGTCGTCTATTGGTGAATTTTGCTTTTGGTTCAATCGGATAGCATCAAAGAAGTTCGCCACATGATAAACATCTAAAGCCCCTGCACCAACAGTATTTATGGTTTCGCTTTTTGCTTTTTCCTGAACGGTTTTAATAAGCTTTCCATCCAATCCGAAAAGCTTGTATTCATTACGACTTAGCGTAATAACGCCTTTGCTTCCGTAAATAGTAGCGCCTCGATCTGGCTGGTTTGGCTGAATCAACCCGCGACTGTGACCTGTCCACGTAATAAACTTTCCATCGCTATAATTAAATGTTGCTTGTTGGTTATCTACAAACTCCCAATCATCTTGAAATGTAAATTTCCCTCCAAACGACGTGACGCTATCGGGTAATCCCAATCCCATAGCCCATCTGCACACATCAATTTCATGGGTACCATTATTATGTATTTCGCCTGTTCCCCATTTTCTAAACCAATGCCAATTGTAGGCATGTATATTATCTTTATATTTTTGTCTAGGTGCCGGTCCTTGCCAAAGTTCCCAATCTAATGTTGAAGGCACTTCAATCTCTTTCCCTTTTCCTATGGAACCTCTGTTATTGGAATAATACGCTTCACCTTTATAAGCTTCTCCTATTATACCGTCTTTTATTTCTTGAACCGCCAAAATACTGGATTCGGCAGAACGTTGCTGATTGCCCATTTGCACCACTTTTCCATACTTCTTCTGTGCCGCCACCAATAATTCATTTTCGTGCGGATTGTGGCTACAAGGTTTTTCTACATACACATGTTTTCCTGCTTGTAAAGCCATAATGGCCATGGGCGCATGCCAATGTTCTGGGGTTGCAATAAATACGGCATCAACTTCTTTGTCATCCAATATCTTTCTAAAATCCTTTTCTACTTTAGGAACATACCCAATGGTTCTTTCTAAATAGGTATTGTTTCTATCTATAATGACATCATCCACATCACAAGTGTAAATAATTTTAGCATTCGGGTAATTATGTATTCCAGTAGTTAAAGCTTTAGCTCTACCATTTACACCAATTACAGCCACATTTAAACGTTCGTTTGAACCTAAAATACTCGCGTAACCAATTTTTGGTAACATAGCCATACCTATTGTTGCGATACCGCCTAATGCCGATTTTTTTATAAATTCTCTTCTATCTGACGCCATAATATATTAATTAAATTCTCTTATTTTTATACTTCTATAATGAACCGTATTGCCGTGATCCTGTAATAAAATAGAACCACTTGGCCATTGACCAAAGTTTGGCCATGTTTTGTATTTACTAGTTGCAACAAGTGATCTGAACATTTGGGAAAATCGATCGTACTCTACGACTTTCTCATTATTTAACCAATGTTCAACCTTACCTCCTTTAACAACTATTCTTGCTTTATTCCACGTTCCTATACCTTTAAATTGTTTCGGACGGTTTGGGGATGAAAGCCCTTCCGCAGGTATTAAATCGTATAGCGAGCCTATCGTTCTATTACCGTTAATGCCTGCCTTGGCATCTGGATGCTTGACATCATCCAATATTTGAAATTCACATCCAATGGCAGAACCTGGCCCTTTGTTTAAATCGGCATCAACAAAATATTTGATGCCACTATTGGCGCCTTCGGTAATTTTAAATTCCAATTCCAACTCAAAACTGCTAAAAAGATCTTCTGTAACAATATCCCCCGGACCGGTAGCTTCACCTCCATCGGTTGCCAAAATAGTTAATTCTCCATCCTTAATTTCCCAACCTGATTTTGGAAAACTACTAGCTCTAGCGCTTCTCCATCCCGTAGTTGTTTTGCCATCCCAAAGCAAACGCCAACCTTTCCTCATCTCATCAGCGGTGATTTGATTAACCAAATAACTCATTTCAACAACCTCTGGGTCTGATGCCATACGTTCGGATTCTAAATTAGCGGTTTTAATTCTTATGTTTTTCCACTTAATCTCTTTACCTGCTAGATTTTTATCGTCGCCAATGCTATGCACTTGTAAAGCTATAAATCCTTCGGGCGTTATGTCGTCAATCAAATTAGCACACTCAACACCATTAACCCATGTTCTAATAGAATTGCCAATAGCTTCAATTCTACATGTATTCCAAACGCCATTTTGAAAAGCCTTAGTCCCTTTTTTATTAATTGACATTGGATATAACCAACCCCTTCTTTGTTCATCATAAATACCGCCGCTAAAAGCTCTGGAACTAGGATCTAACTCAAATTGATACCCATATACAACGCCATTTCTATAATCTGCATTGGAATTTGATCTAAACTGAACTCCTGAATTCAAACTTGGATCAACCATAACTTCAAACTCCAAAATAAAATCGGAATAATTTTTAGTCGTACACAAAAAACTATTGGGCGTATTCAATTTTGATTTTCCAATAATTTCTCCATTCACTACTTTGTATTCAGCATTCCCGTTAATTTGCTTCCAACCGTCCAGACTTTTGCCATTAAAAAGGGAAATCCAACCATTATTCTCAGATTGAGAATTTACACCAATACTGTGAAATACGCTAAGAATAGTGACAATAATAAGGTGCTTAAATTTAAACTGTATCATAATCATTTTATATTATTCCTGAATTTTTATTAGTGTGTAAATTATAAATTTAATCGCAATACATTGTCCAAATAATCAAAATATATGGCTTTTTTACATTATTGTCAACAAAGAATATTGAACAATAAAAAAACCGTTAACAAATTTTAATATTGCTAACGGTTTTATTTAAAAAATCAAAGAATATTGTAAAAACGTTTATGCATCAATATTAGCATAAATAGAATTCTTCTCAATAAAATCCCTACGAGGTGGTACTTCATCACCCATCAACATCGAGAAGATTCTATCAGCTTCAATACCATTATCTATCTGCACCAAACGCATGGTCCTGAACTCAGGATTCATGGTCGTGTCCCATAATTGCTCAGCATTCATTTCACCAAGACCTTTATAACGTTGGATGTTCACGCTGCCTCCAAATTCCTCTGCGATGGCATCACGTTCTTTATCCGTCCAAGCATACGCTTTTTTATTTCCTTTTTTAACCAAGTATAAAGGTGGCGTTGCAATATATATATGCCCTCCTTCAATTAATTCTTTCATATATCTGAAGAAAAATGTCAAAATTAAGGTAGCAATGTGGCTACCATCAATATCGGCATCACACATAATCACAACTTTATGATATCTCAATTTGGAAAGGTTAAGTGCTTTACTATCTTCTTCAGTTCCGATAGTAACACCTAAAGCCGTGAAAATATTTTTAATCTCTTCGTTTTCAAATACTTTATGGGTCATGGCTTTTTCAACATTCAAAATCTTACCCCTTAATGGCAAAATAGCTTGAAATGCTCTATCACGCCCTTGTTTTGCTGTACCACCTGCAGAATCTCCCTCCACAAGAAATACTTCACATTTTGATGGATCTTGCTCGGAACAATCACTTAATTTTCCGGGTAAACCACCAATACTCATGACGGTTTTACGTTGAACCATTTCACGTGCTTTTTGGGCTGCGTGACGAGCTTGCGCCGCTAACATCACTTTTTGAACTATGGTTCTGGCATCGTCCGGATGTTCCTCTAAATAATCGGTTAACATTTCAGATACGGCCTGACTTACAGAGGCAGATACTTCCCTGTTTCCTAATTTCGTTTTGGTCTGACCTTCAAATTGTGGCTCTTGAACTTTTACTGAAATAATAGCAGTTAATCCTTCACGGAAATCATCACCAGCAATTTCGAATTTTAAATTCTTCAACATGCCAGAATCATCCGCATACTTTTTCAAAGTCATCGTCAATCCACGACGGAATCCTGCTAAATGCGTCCCTCCTTCATGGGTATTAATATTATTCACATACGAATGTAAGTTTTCGGCATACGATGTGTTATAAACCATAGCAACCTCAACAGGAACACCATTTTTTTCACCTTCAAAAGCAATAACATCTTTCATTAAAGGCTCCCTGTTACCATCTAGAAATTTTATAAATTCTTTTAAACCCTCCGTAGAATGAAATGTCTCGCCTTCAAAAGAACCGTCATCTTTTTTTGTTCTTTTATCAACCAAATGAATGGTAATACCTTTATTTAAATAAGCCAACTCTCGCAATCTACTTGCCAAGGTGTCATAGCTATACTCCACGGTTTGGGTAAATATAGTTTGATCTGGCTTGAAAGTCACCGTTGTACCACGTTTATCGGTTTCACCAATTTGCTTGACAGGATACATCGCTTTTCCGCGCTCATACTCTTGCTCGTAAACTTTACCATCACGATAAACGGTCGCTCTTAAATGTTCGGACAAGGCATTTACGCAACTCACACCAACACCGTGCAAACCTCCTGAAACTTTATAGGAATCTTTGTCAAACTTACCACCGGCACCAATTTTGGTCATAACAACCTCTAAAGCAGAAACTCCTTCTTTTTTATGTAAATCTACCGGAATACCACGACCATCATCTTCAGTCGTTATGGAATTATCTTCATTAATAATTACGGTAATATTATTACAATGTCCAGCAAGCGCCTCGTCAATGGAGTTATCTACAACCTCATAAACCAAGTGGTGAAGTCCCCTCACGCCTACATCGCCAATATACATAGATGGACGCATACGCACGTGCTCCATGCCCTCTAAAGCCTGAATACTATCTGCGGAATAATTATGCTTATTAAATTCTTCTTTCGGTTCGCTCATTATTACTATTTTATATTAAATTATAGTTTAGTTTATCACATAAAAAAAGATGCGTGACGCATCCTTCTGAATACAGACAAATATACGAAATTTAAAAGTGATTTAAAAGTATTTTATCGATTTACCTCTATAATTATCAACATTTGTTAATTACTAAAAAATGTCTTAAATCGCCTAAAAAGTGGCTTAAATCAGGTTTTGAGTGTTTTTTAATTGGTTTAAGAAATGAATTTTTAATAAAACGTCTTAAATCGCATATTTTGAATTTTGCAAACTTTTTGGTGACGCTAAAACATCATAAAAAAGCACCTTAAATGAGTCTTACACTCGACCCATTTTCAGAAGAAAAAACTATTTTTCCATTTTCAAAATGCACGCCTTCCGCAATGTCTTTTTTTAATAGCATCGCACCATCCGCATCAATATAATCCAACAAGCTGGCAAGTTGCGATAGATTTGAAATTCCAATAGAGGATTCCGTCATACAACCTGCCATGACCAACATATCGTGTTTTCTAGCTTTTTCAATCATTTTTAAGGCTGGCGTGATGCCGCCACATTTCATGAGTTTTATATTTATGCCGTGAAAAACTTCTGCACACATAGCAACATCTTCCAATCTTTGACAACTTTCGTCAGCTATAATCGGAAGTTCGCTTTTCTCTTTTAAAAGTTTCATGCCTTGCCAATCATCTGCTTTTAATGGTTGTTCGATGAATTCGACATTTAAAAACTTTAATGCTTCAATATTTCTCAACGCTTCCTCAGCTGTCCAACTGGCATTGGCGTCTATTCTAAATACGGAATTCGTTATCTTCCTTAAGGATTTTACAATCTCCACATCATGCTTAGTTCCTAACTTTATTTTGTAAATCGGCCATGGTTTTTCAAGGATTTTGGCTTTCATGTTTTCAATGGAATCGATGCCAATGGTGTAATTGGTCAATGGCAATTGTTTCGATTGAATATCAAAAAAACTTCGTAAGATTCTTTTATGAATTCTAGCATACAAATCCCAGTAAGCACAATCGATGGCGCAAAGGGTAAAATAATCGTCTTTTAAATGAGGTTCGATATCTAACCAGAATTCCTTGGGATGTTTTAAATCAGACGCCTCAATAGTGGTTTTTACTTTTTCAATGGAACTCTCAATTTTCTCAACGGTGCTATTATAATACGGATTCACCGTGGCCTCCCCATACCCTGTAAACTCCCCATAACTCATGCTTACAATCACCGTGCTTTGCGTTTCTACCGTGTACCTTGAAATGGTAAATGCATGCCTTAATGGAAGCTGATAATGTTTTGCTGTGACGGTCAAATTCATGATATAAATATACATTTGTTTCGATAAAAAACAGATGTTTAAACCAAAACCTCTAAAATATCATAAGGTTTTTTACTAATTTGATAATATAGACTAGGATAGTTACAAAAAATAGTGTTTGATTTATAATTTCTATATATATTTGAAATCGTAAAAAAGTATTTATGATAAATAA
>NCDW01000078.1 GCA_002280395.1 Flavobacteriales bacterium 32-35-8 | reverse complement strand
TATTTTTTTTGTAAAAAGATCTCCTCTTTATCCAGATTAATATTTTTTGGATATTTAAATTTAGAATTTCTGGCAAACTATTAAACTTCTATTATTTCCTTAGCATATAGTTTGCTACTAAAGTATCTTGATTTTAATATAAGGTGTTGAGTACTATTTCCTCAACACCTTATGGATTTTAGCTAAAAATCAAATTAATTATACCCTTCCCTTTGATCTAATGCGGGGTTAGCATTTATTTCTGCTTGTGGGTATGGAAAATAAACCTCATGAGCTTCGGCATTCAAACCTCTAGCACGTGCCATATCAATAAATTTCCCATGACGTATAAGGTCTTCCCTTCTTTTACCTTCAGAGAAAAATTCCCATCCACGTTCATCTAAAATTAAATCTCTAAAATTATCCTTACTCCCAACATCTCCCAAAACATAGGTATTTACATTGGCTCGATCCCTAACAAGATTAACTAGGTCTATAGCTTCTTGGGTTGGCCCATTTATTTCATTCAAAGCTTCCGCCCTACATAATAAAATATCAGCATATCTTAAATATGGAGTATCAGCCCCACAGGCATTCCCAATTTGATTGTTATCAAAATATTTTAAACTTCTTGAATTATCTGGTGTTGTTCTTAAGTTTACTAATACACCAGATGCATTGAAATAATTCTGTATTATAGTTTGTTTTCTATCATCATTGGGATCGAATGAATCTACAAATCCATCTCTCATACTGAATTGTGTAGCCCAATTTGCCATACTGGTAGTCCATGCAAATTCTGGAATGTTAGAAGATGTCCTAAACGCTGGAGGAAATGCACCATTTTGATAATCATTGTTAAAACCAAGCTCATTAGTTAATGACCATGTAATTATAATCTCTTTATTATTAGGGTTGTTTTGAGGTTCATTTTCTATAAAAAATGTTGCCCTATAATTTGGAAACAACTCATAATGATTTAAATCCATCAACTCCTGTGTTACATCTACTACTTTTCCCCATTGCTTGGTATTCATTAAAAATTTAGTAAGTGCACCATAAGCATGCCCTTTAGTTGCCCTACCTGTTTGATTTTGTTGAGCAGGAGAAAGTAAATCTGTTGCTGCCTCTCTAAATTCCGTTTCAACAAATGTCAAGAATTCTTCTTCTGTTGGAAGCCCTAATTCTTTAGGCTGAACAACTAAATCTGTTGAAGTTCTTAATGGTACAACACCAAAGTATTTATACATATAAGCATATTCAAAAGCTCTAATGTAGCGAGCTTCTGCTACCATTAATTTTTTAAAATCTTCATCAGCAGAAGATTTCTCAATATTATCTAAGAGTGTATTGGCATCTCTTATAGCCCTGTAACGTGGTGTCCAAAAAAGACTTGCAAATTGGCCAGTTGATTGATCCCAGTTAAAATTCAAAAAAGGTCTCATTTCATTTTCAACGGCACCAATACGAACATAACCTACATCTGTTGTAACTTCATTTATAAGTATTTCATCCCTGACTGATTGTCCCATATTATAGGCCAAATAAGAGGAAAAAAGGAGGGTTTCTAATCCAGCCTGCGACTGCAGTACATTTTCCGGCGCAAACTCATCAACAGGCGTAAGGTCTAATTCGGTTTCACAAGACATTACTGTAACTAATGTCACAAGTAAACAAATAATTAATTTTAAATTATAGTTTTTCATAATACTTATTTTTTATTAAAATTCTACGTTTAAACCAAGTAAAAAAGTGCGGGGTACAGGATATGCATTAAAGTCTATAGCTATGGTATTACTTCCACTAGCATTAGCAGCAGGATCTACGCCACTATAATCCGTAATTGTAAATAGATTCTGTCCAGTAACATACACAGAAAGTTTATTAATAATGTTTAAATTTTGAATAGGCACATTATAACCCAATCTAACGGACTGCAATCTTATATAAGATGCATCTTCAACAGTACGAGTGTTTATAAAAGCATTAGTACCTCCCTGAGAACCTGGATTAACAAATGATGGATATTGGTTAGTGGGATTATCTACTGTCCATCTGTTTAAAAGAGGAGTTGCCATTCTATTCCTTCTAAAGTTATTAGGTGAATATGTATTCAGCAAATTTCCATTTAAACGATCAACACCTTCAACACCTTGAAAAACAATATCCAAAGAGAAATCTTTATATTTAAAATTATTTACTAACCCCCATGTCATTTTTGGTATTGGACTCCCAATTATTACCCGGTCATTGGCATTAATAGCTCCATCTCCATTAATATCGCGATACTTTACATCTCCTGGACGCACTTGCGGCTCTGTTATACTAAAATCGT
Organism: Flavobacteriales bacterium 32-35-8; assembly: GCA_002280395.1. Classification (GTDB taxonomy): domain Bacteria; phylum Bacteroidota; class Bacteroidia; order Flavobacteriales; family Flavobacteriaceae; genus Confluentibacter. The sequence continues at coordinate 6,342 of NCDW01000078.1, read as the reverse complement.
CATTTGTTTGCCAAACACCATCAACAATAAATCCATAGTAAGAATCTAAAGCTTCGCCCGGAGTAATGATGGAAAAATCCGGTATTTGTGCTAAAGCACCACGAATAATATCACCACGATCTCCAATATCTAAAACCTCATTTTTAAGTGTCGCTAAATTTCCTGAGATATCCCAAGTAAAATTTTCTGTTCTTACAGGAGTTATATTTAATGTCAATTCAAGTCCTTGATTGCTAACTCCTCCTAAATTTTGAACCTGACCAGTGAAGCCTGTATTTAGTGGTTGAGGAATATTTACAAGCAAATCGGTAGTCTCTTTATAAAAATAATCAATTGAACCTGAAATTTTATTTTTAAACAATCCAAAATCAATACCTGCATCATATTGCACTGCCTTTTCCCAAGTTAAATTAGGATTTGAAATCCTGGAAGGAAATATGGTATTATAAAAATCATTACCAAACAATAAATTACCTCCAGGTGAAAATGTTTGAAATGCTAAAGAATTACCAATATTGGCATTTCCTGTAATACCAGCACTAAGTCTTAACTTTAATTCATTAATTGTATTGGAATTTTTCATGAATGATTCTTCATGCATTTTCCAGCCAAAAGCACCAGATGGGAAGTACCCAAATTTATTGTTATCTCCAAATCGTGATGAGCCATCCGCCCTAAAAGACGCTGTAAATAAATATTTATTATTTAAAGAATAATTAATTCTTCCTAAATAAGAAATAAATCTGGCCTGAGTCCGGCCACTACCAATATTGTTTAACGTCGGGTCTCCAGAACCAATAGCATTGGTGCCTAAATCTGGCAAAGCAAAACCACGGCCATCTCCAGAGAATGATTTTGTTTGAAAATATTCATATGAAGAAACTGCTGTTACTGTTAAATTATCATCACCAAAAGCTTTATTATAATTTAAAGTTCCATCTATAGAAACATAATCTCTTCTACCTGTCTGAATAGAAGCAATTCCACCTGTACCTTGACCAGCAATCGTATAAGGTTGCACAAAAGCATCTCTCCTTACATCTTGAACGTCTCCACCTAACTGTATTTTTGCTGAAAGGTCTGGAATAATATTATACTCTAAAAATGTACTCCCAACAAATCTAAATGTTTCGCTTCTGGCATCTTGTCCATTTAAAATGGATAAAGGGTTATCTATGGTTAAGAATGCCAAATTCCTGTAATAATTGCCATTTTCATCAAATGGTAAAACAGTTGGATCATAGTTAATTGCAGAATAAAGAGCGCCTCCATTTTCGTTAATACCAACACCTGTTGAGGCATAATCATCACCTATATATGATGTATTGATGTTGACGCCATATTTATATTTTTGAGGTTCATTGTAGTTTAAATTTACTCTTGCACTATAACGTTTAACGCCTGAACCTTTAACTAAACCATCTTGGTCAAAATAATTTAGAGACGCGAAATAAGATGATTTATCATTTCCTCCTGAAAAAGAAAGATTATGATTTGCAATAGGCGCTGATTGAAAAATTAAATCCTGCCAATCGGTACCACTACCTTGTATTTCTGATATAACCTGTCCAGGATCCCCACCCCCATCAGCTATAATGGCATTTAATACATCACGGTATTCCGTTGGAGTAAGAATATCCAAGCGCTCATAAGTTTCCTGAAAACCCGCATAGTAATCATAATTCACTTTTAACTTACCTTGTTTCCCCGTTTTTGTTGTGATTAAAACAACGCCGTTAGATCCTCTGGAACCATAAATGGCAGTAGATGAAGCATCTTTTAATACCTCAATGGAAGCTATATCTGTTGGGTTCAGAGAATTCAATGGATTCCTCGGATTTTGATTTCCTGTAAATCCTGCTCCACCAGTGGCAGCAACACTACCATTATTCACAATAACGCCATCAATAACATAGAGTGGCTCTGTCCCTGCTTGGATAGATCCTGCACCTCGAATACTAATACTTAACCCTCCCCCTGGTTCATTACTTTTTTGCGAAATTTGTACCCCTGCTATTCTACCTTGTAAAGCCTGGTCTATAGAAGCATTTGCACCTGGGTTTAAATCTTCAGCTTTAATAGAAGACACCGCGCCTGTTAAGTCACTTTTTTTAACTGTACCATAACCAATAACAACTACTTCATTTAAAGATTCGGTATCCTCGTTCATTGTTATATTTAAAACAGTTTTATTTGCTATTGGTACTTCTTGGGCTATAAAGCCCAAATAACTGAATATTAATGTCCCTTGCGGATTTACATTATTAATCGAATAGTTTCCATCAAAATCCGTTAGCGTTCCTTGTGAAGTATTTTTTACTAATATGTTGGCACCTAGTAAAGGCAAACCATCACTCGATGTTACCTTACCACTTACTGTAATATTTTGTGCATAAGATGTAAAACTGACAAGTAAAAACCCCAAAGAGAGATAAAATACTGAAAGCCAAGTTTTTTTTTGTTTGTGTCTTTTCATGATTTAATTGTTTAAGTTAATTAGTTTTAGATATATCCTGAACAATTCTAAAATCATCTATAAACGAATAGTTGAATTGAAATTGCCCAGTATTTGGGTTAGGTTCTACAGACCTGTTTACGTAAATGCCATTTAAAACCCATGGATCAGTATTAGAGGTGAAATCCGTATTAAAAGGATATGCCTGTCTAAAAGCATAAGTTGCTAAAAAAAACTTATCATATGTTGTAAAAATATCTTGATAAGTCTCCAGCAAATAATGTTTTCGGGATTCAAACCAGTCACTTTTACTTAAAAAATCTACCCATTCCGCACGTGTTTTTGGAGCTTTTAATGCAGAATCTATATATTGATAGTTTCTCCATGTAGATGGATAGCTATATTGTGAAGCGAATGTTGCTGGTATAAAACCATTAAGATTGTCCCTCCAATGCTTCATTAAAGAATATTCTGAAATAATAATTTTCTGGTCTTCTCTAATTCTGGTATTTACAAAATCTATTGCACTTATCATTTCATTGTAGTTATTATGATGTATGTGCATATCTACACCAGAAATCCATGCTGTATTTTTTGAATACTCAAGTAATCCATTTAATACTGGCAGATTTCTGCGTCTATCTTGATACATGTTATCAAATGCACCAAAAAATATTGGCTTTTCAGTATGGGCGTCTGAATATGCTTTTACTCTCTCCGATGCTTTTACATAAAAATTATACATATTATCCCCAAAATCCACCTCATCCGTTTCAATGAATGGCTCGTTCCCTACAATTATTATATCTGTACCATTCCATATCCTATCCAGTACTACATCCATATAATCTAAATAATCATTTAATTCTTGGCTATTAGGTGCTGGGTAATCTATTCCTCTAAATTGAAACTTTAAACTCAAAACTGTTTTAAAGCCACTAGGCTTTAGAGTTAAAAACTTAGTTATTCTTTCATCAGTATTTAACAATTCTCTATTTTCATAGAGTTGAAAAAATTCCACAAAACCTCTAACCCAATCCGTGTTTGTAGCACTAATTTGTGGTATGTCTACAAACTGAAGTTGTTCATTAAAATTAAGCCCAATGGTTTGAGCATTTGTAATAGTCTCTTCTTGGTTTCCACCCTCTTCTATTTCTTGTTCTACAGAATTATCTATACCACTTGATGAACATGACGAAATATTTAATAAAATATATAGAAGCAATAAACAATAGCTAGTAAAATAATTAGTTTTAAATTTTAACATATAATTTAGTTTTTTGATTTTTTATTAATCCAAATATTAAATAATGTATTCTATTGAATACTAGTACTGTAAATACCAATATCAAAAGCACTGTCCTTTTGGGAGCTTTCTAATTCAATAGCAATAATGTTTTTACCTTTTTTAAGGAATTTTTTAGCCTTTTCTATAAATTTAATTCTATAATGTCTTTTTCTACCACCTTGAAACTCTTCTGTTGCTATTAAGTTACCATTTATAAAGACTTTCATTTTTGCTTTATCCAAGTAATATCTTAAACTGATATTTTGTGGCACTTCATTCAGATCAAAAACATTATAAAGTTTCAATGCTTTTTCAGCTATCCAATGGGAACCCTTTGGTAAAAAAAAATTATCATATGATGCAAAAGGGGCTTTCTTTTCTTGCCAGCGACCTTTCTCGTCAATATTCAGAAACCAATTTTTTGTATCATTACCCTCATCATTTATCATCCAACTTTTAGGGTGGTGTTCTGAGTCTTCTAAAATGACTTTAACATTATTTGCCTCTTTATAAAGTGGCTGAATAATGTTGTTCAGTTTTTCTGGACTCATTTTAACGACTTTTCTGTCATAAGTGATTAAACCATTTACTTCCCCTTCAACATCCGTTGTTTGAGTATAAATAGCGGCGGAAAGTCCAAAACTTTTTAATGCTACAAGATCATTAATCAATTCTTCAAAACGATTTTCAAATTCACTTTTACTAGAATAAGTTAAATAGCCCCAATTTCTTTTATCCCACCATAAATGGTCTTTAACAGTTAAACCTAGTCCTCCAAATTCACCAATAACAGATGCCCTATTTTCTTCGGAATACTCCATTCCTGGACCAGGGTAAATATGCACGTCTATTAAATCTCCAACACCTCTATCCGCCCAACCACTTGGGGTGTCGTTTAATCTACTGGGGTCGTAACTTGAAACCCAATCGGCTATTCTTTTGGTGTCATATTGACCCCAACCTTCATTCAATGGAACCCAAACTACAATCGAAGGAAAAGAATGTAGCTGATCCATCATTTCTTTTAATTCAGTTTCGAACTGAAATGATGAATTTGATGTACGTTTTGCATCCTCTGTATCCCACGCCTCTATCCGTAAATCATTTAAGTAATTTCCGTTAGGCATATCCTGCCAAACCAAAACACCTTTCTTGTCACATTCATAGTAATAAGAGGCAGGTTCAGTTTTCACATGCTTTCTTATCACATTGAATCCCATTTCTAAGGTTTTATCAACATCCCAAATCATTGCCTCAAATGATGGAGCAGTATATAACCCATCAGGCCACCAGCCCTGATCTAATAGGCCAAACTGAAAAAATGGCTTATTGTTTAGAAATATTCTAGTGTAATTATTACCATCCTTACCAATAGAAATTTTGCGCATACCGAAATAACTTTCAACATTGTCTACTAATTCTCCTTTGCTATTTTTTAATTGAATAATTAAATTGTATAGATGAGGATTCTCGGGAGACCATAGTTGAGCATCTGGAACTTCTATTTCTAATGCACTTCCTGTAGAACCTAAGCTTAATGGTATTGATTTTTTCTTAACATTGTTACCATTTTTGTCTACTATAGTAGCTTCAAGGGTTAGTGCTTCTGAAATTTTATTTGTATTTACTTTGACTACTAGAGAGCTGTCATCAATATTAGGGGTGTTTTTTAGTTGTTTGATATAATTTGAATTTGTTTTTTCTAACCAAACTGTTTGCCAAATACCTGTTACAGGTGTATACCAAATTCCATTGGGGGTAAGGGACTGCTTCCCTCTTGGTTGAGTATCGCTATCCGTTGGGTCCCAAACTTTAACCATAATTTCATTTTCGACATCTTTATCTAAATAATCGGTAATATCAAAAGAAAACGAAGTGAATCCACCCTTATGAGCTCCTACAAATCTTTTGTTTATATACAAAATAGCTTCCCAATCTACTGCCCCAAAGTTTAAATGAATACGTTCGTTTGTATTTAGTTTTCCTATTTTAACCTCCCTTTTGTACCACAGATTTTTATTCTCGCCTACCATCTTTTTAACCCTGCTAAGTTCAGACTCAATGGCAAAAGGCACTAAAATATTACCGTCAAATTGATCTGGAAATTCATCAGACAAATCTCTTATAGCATATTCCCAAAGACCATTTAAATTAACCCAATTATCCCTTTTTAACTGTGGACGCGGGTAAACATCCCAAACATTGTTTTCATTAATATTTTCTGACCACTTTGTTTTCATGGAAAACTTAAGAACCTCTGACGTATTCTCTTGCGCTTGTAGGAGTGTTGTAATAAAGCAAAATAAAATAAAGACAAGTTTTCCTGGTAAATCATTCATAATATTCATGTTGGTTCTAAAGCCTAATCGCATGTTAATTTTATTTGGGTTTGTTAATTTTTATCTGAAATATTTCTATTTCACTTTTACTTTTATAATACTGCATTTAATTTAATTGCCTCAGAAACGCTTTCCAGATGTGGCATAACGGTTTACCTTTATCTACATTAAGCTTAAAAAACAAACTAAGTTGTATCCATAATTAAACAATTTCGTGCTACATATAATATACCAGCTAAAACAATAATGCTAAATCCGAT
>NCDW01000077.1 GCA_002280395.1 Flavobacteriales bacterium 32-35-8 | reverse complement strand
GGAATGTTATTAAAAGAAGTTTCATGTGTTTAATTTATTGTTTTTTAACGGTCACATGCAATAACCTAATCATCATTTTTTATATAATTGAATTATTTGCAACGGATATTTCATTACATAAATTTTTGCAAAGATAATGCTTTTAATAATAAATCGATAAAGTGTTTGGAATATGATTAATGTGAGGTTATGTTTTTGACGCACAACACATAATAATTCGTACATTTATTATTGTAACCGCTAACTGTATTAATTATGAAAAAATTATTTGCCGAATTTTTCGGAACATTTTGGCTTGTTTTTGGAGGCTGTGGAAGTGCTATTTTTGCTGCTGGTTTTCCAGACCTTGGTATTGGCTTTGCAGGTGTTGCACTTGCTTTTGGTCTAACCGTATTAACAATGGCTTATGCTGTTGGACATATTTCAGGCGGACATTTTAATCCGGCTGTTTCACTAGGTTTATGGGCAGGTGGAAGATTTCCTGCTAAAGATTTATTAAGCTACATCATAGCCCAGTTAATTGGAGCAATCGCTGCTGCTGGATGTTTGTATTTAATTTTATCGGGTAAATCGGATTTTATTGATGTAGGAGGTTTTGCAGCCAATGGTTATGGCAAATTATCTCCAGATGGTTATTCCATGACTTCTGCGCTGATTGCTGAGTTTGTATTAACGGCTTTTTTCTTGTTGGTTATTTTAGGAAGTACTAATGAAAGAGCGCCTAAAGGTTTTGCGCCTATTGCTATTGGTTTAGCTCTAACATTAATCCATTTAATTAGTATTCCAATAACCAATACATCGGTTAATCCGGCACGTTCTACAAGTCAGGCATTATTTGCGGGAGGAGATTTTACAGCCCAGCTTTGGTTATTTTGGTTAGCACCTATTGCTGGTGCTGTTATAGCTGGGTTTATACACAAGGCTTTGCTTGATAAAGAATAATTAAAAAAATATCAGCAATAAAAAATCCTCATTTCTTTAAATAAATGAGGATTTTTTGTGAGGGATTTTGCTTATTAATCTATTGTAGTGTAATCTCCGCTACCGAGTTTTGTAAAGAAGCAACGGTATTGCCACCTTTAGGCTCGATAGTGATATTTAAGCCATCGGCATTTTCGGTATAAGGAATGGTTTTAAGCTGTCTATCTGTTTCACTTAAAATACCTAAGCTTACCATTTTTCCTTGTAATTCAGCCCATATTTGATAGCATTGTTCTTCCGGTAATTTAGGAAGTGACACTACGTCAATCATAGACGTTTTATCTTTAGCATTAATGTATGCTACGGTTTTTAAGTTTTTGGCACGGCTATTTCCTTCAATAATATACTTGTAAGTTTCAGGGTCATTAAGTTGTTTAAATTGACGCATAACTTCGTCCAATTTTTTATTGTTCATTTCTATATCGCTTCTTAAATCAAAAATTTCATCAACAACTACTTGATTTTCTTCAGATAGTGCTTGTTTTTGATTATAAAGTGAATAAGACCATGTGGCAAAGACTAAAGCGGCAATACTTGCTGCAATGCCAAGTTTGTGCCAATTTTTATACTTTCTATAAGTACTTAAATTAACAACAGGTGTTTCGTCAATAGCATCTAAAATATTGTCTAAGATGTATTTGGGAGTTTCTACAGCATTACTTTTTGCAACCACTTCTAGATTGAATTGTAATGTATTGTAGGCATTTTGTACCTCAGGATATTTAGAAAGATAGGTTTCTACCATTTGGGTTTCGGCAGAAGTCGTGTCTCCTAGTAGATATTTATCTAATAGGCCAGAATTTAAAAAAGTAGTTATTTTTGCATTCATGACATTTTTAAGTTAAGGGCTGTAAATTTTTTTCAATTCACGTAACCCGATTTTTAATCTCGATTTTATGGTGCCAAGAGGAATATCTAGTTCTTCACTGGCTTCTTGTTGTGTCATGCCTTCAAAAAATAAAGCATGAAGCACAATTTGATATTTTTCATCAAGCGTGTCCAAATGTTTCTTAATATCCAAAACATCTTGGTTCAATTCGTTCGATGTAATTTTATATACGGATGAAGTTTCAATTTGGACTTCGTTATCACTTTTAGTTTTTAAAGATCTAACTTTGTCTATGGCCGTGTTATATGCAATTCTGTAAAGCCATGTAAATAATTTAGCTTTTGTGGCATCGTATTTTTTTGAATATCGCCATATTTTTACAAAGCTTTCTTGAAGGACATCTTGGGCTGTATCATCATCCGTTATTATTTTTTTAATAACGCCATATAAAGCATCTGCGTAATTTTCATACAATAAATGAATGGCTTTCTTGTCCCCACGTTCTAATAAACTAACTATTTCTTTTTCAATGGTTGATATCAAGATACATGTGTTTTATGGATAATTCAAAAAGATACAAATTAAGTAAATTTAGAATTTTTTTTGAATTATAAAATATTTACTTCTGCTTCAATTGAAATATCAAAAAGTCTTTTAATGGTTTTTTGAATTAATTCTGCCAATTTTAATATGTCTTCGCCTTTGGCATTTCCATAGTTAACCAATACCAATGCCTGGTGTTTATGAACGCCGTAATCGCCAAAACGCTTTCCTTTAAAACCTGCTTTTTCAATAAGCCAACCCGCAGGTACTTTAACTTCATCATCAGAAACCGCGTAGCTTGGCATATCTTCAAAATTCTCTAATAACGCTTGATAATGCGATTTTGTTATAACAGGATTCTTAAAAAAACTACCACTGTTGCCAATCTCTTTTGGGTTAGGAAGTTTTTGTGTTCTTATAGCGATAACAGCTTTTGAAATATCTTGTATGGTTGGGTTGCTAATGTTCATCGCTTCCAATTGAGATGAAATAGTTCCGTAATTAATATGAAGTTGGTGATTGTGTTTGCTGAGTTTGAAAGTAACGCTGGTAATAATATATTTGCCTTTTGCTTCTTGTTTGAAAATAGAATTTCTATATTCAAAATGACAATCTTCTTTGGTGAAGGTTTCTATGATTTTTGTTTCTAATGATATAGCTTCACACGAAAAAAAAGTATCTTTTAATTCCACGCCATAAGCTCCAATATTTTGTATAGGTGCCGAACCAACATTTCCTGGAATTAATGATAGGTTTTCAATACCACCAAAATCTTTATCAATACAGTATAAAACAAATTCATGCCAATTTTCACCTGCATTTGCTTTCACCAAAACGGAGTCCTTGTCTTCCGAAACAATGGAAATTCCTTTTATGTTGATGTGGACAACAAGTAAATCTTGATTTTTAGTAAGTAACATATTGCTACCGCCACCTAAAACTAACTTCTCAGGATATTCGGTAAGTTCCAAAACCTTTCTTAATTCATCAATGGTTGATACTGAAACAAAATGTTTTGCTTTAGCATCGATACCAAATGTATTGTAAGGCTTTAAAGATATGTTATGGGTTATTTGCACTAATCTTTATATACTTTTAAGGCTTCTTTTATAATATTTACGGCTTTTATTAAGCTTTCTTTGTTCAATACGTAGGCAATTCTTATTTGGTTTAAACCAAGTCCGGGCGTGGAATAAAATCCACCAGCTGGAGCGACCATAACCGTTTCGCCATTCACATCAAAATGCTCTAAAAGCCATTGTGCAAAATGGTCGGAATTTTTTATTGGTAATTCTGCAACACAATAAAATGCCCCTTTAGGTTTGGTTACTTTAACGCCTTCTATTTTTTGTAGTTCATGAATTAATGTGTTTCTTCTCTCAATATATTCTCCAATCACATCGTCAAAATAACTTTGCGGCGTATCTAAAGCAGCTTCACTCGCAATTTGTGCGTAGGTTGGCGGACTCAAGCGTGCCTGTGCAAATTTTATAACGGTTTGTATAACACTTTTATTTTTAGAAACTAGGCAGCCAACACGAGCACCGCACATACTGTAACGTTTAGAAACAGAATCAATCATAATGGCATGTTCATCTAATCCTTCTTCATGCATGATGGAATAATGCTCGTTCCCATCGTAAACAAACTCACGATAGACTTCATCGGCAATTAAAAACAAATCATGTTTTTTAACAAGTGATGTTAATTTTTGAATTTCTTCTTTGGAATATAAATAACCTGTCGGGTTGCCCGGATTACAGATTAAAATGGCCTTTGTTTTTGGTGTAATTAATTTTTCAAAGGCTTCAATGGAAGGCAATGCAAAATTATCCTCAATGTTTGAAACAATAGGAACAACGTGCACACCAGATGCCACAGAAAACGCTATATAATTTGCATAAAAAGGTTCGCAAACAATCACTTCATCATCTGGATCCATAATGCTTCCAAATACAAAAATTAGGGCTTCACTGGCACCAGTGGTGACAACAATATCTTTTTCCGAGACGTGTATATCATGTTTTTTATAGTATGCGGCAATTTTTTGTCTATATATTTCTGAGCCTTCAGATTTTGAGTATGATAAAATTTCAACGGTATTTTCCCTTACGGCTTTAAGAGCTACTTCAGGGGTTTTAATATCTGGTTGCCCAATATTTAAATAGTATATAGATTTCCCATCCTTTACTGCTTGTTCTGCATAAGGTACCAATTTCCGGATGGGTGATTGGGGCATTAATTCCCCTTTTTTTGATATAGTTGGCATTAAAAAAAATTTAGGGTGCAAAGTTGAGAAAATTATCTTAAAGTTTTTTTAAAAATTAATTCTAAATCGCCGATTTAAAGAAACGTTGTAAATGGTATAGTTAATACGTATTTTTTACTTTAATGCCATGCTATGAGTTTGTTGGAAAAAAAAATTAAATAAAAAAGCCCAAACAAAAATGTTTGGGCTTTTGGTTTTTATGACGTTAGAGCTTATTGTTGTACAACACTTTTGTCTTTCTTTTCTAAAACGCTGCTATCTTTAGAGTCCACTACATCACCTTTAATCTTTAAAGCTACCGTAGGAGTGTCAGCATTAGAGATAACAGTTATTGTTTTTCTAATAGGATTTACTCTGTTCGTATCATATTTAACTTCAATTTTTCCTGTCTCTTTTGGCATTACAGGTACTTTAGTCCAACTTGGAACAGTACAACCGCAAGTAGACGTTACATTAGAAATAATTAATGGCGCATTACCTGTGTTTGTGAATTCGAAAACGCGTACGCCATTAGAGCCTTTTTCAATAGTTCCATAGTCGATGGTGTCTGTTTTAAATTCGATTTTTGCTACTTTATCTTGAGCGTTCACGGATAAACTGATTAATCCGATAAATAAAATGGTAATTAATTGTTTCATGGTTTTAGTTTTATAATTTTTTTATTTGCACCGTCAAAAAATCTTTTCTCAACTAATTTTTTGATCGTATTTATGTTCTTCTTTTGTTTAATATCATGTAAACATACTTTGTTTTTCTTCAAAACGCAAAAAAAATAGATGAAATACGTTTTTATCATCCATTTTTATTATTCAGGTACCAAAATTTATTATTAGTATAATTTCAGTTCAATACCAATCATCTGCTTTCACAAGAAAGTAAATATAAGTATTTTTGCAAATTAATATTCAAAAATTGTTCCAAAGTATGCAAATGCCTTCAAAATATGATGCAAGTCAGGTAGAAACCAAGTGGTATAACTACTGGATGAAACATAATTATTTTCATTCAGAGCCAGATGAAAGAGAACCTTATACCATCGTCATTCCGCCGCCAAACGTTACGGGGGTTTTGCACATGGGGCATATGCTTAACAATACCATTCAAGATGTATTGATTCGTCGGGCACGTTTACAAGGCAAAAATGCGTGCTGGGTTCCTGGAACAGACCATGCTTCTATAGCCACTGAAGCCAAAGTAGTTGCAAAACTAAAGGAACAAGGCATTGATAAAAATAGTTTATCGCGCGAAGAGTTTTTAAAACATGCTTGGGAATGGACGCACGAATATGGTGGCGTTATTCTAGAGCAACTTAAAAAATTGGGATGTTCTTGTGATTGGGATAGAACCAAATTCACTATGGACGACGACATGAGTGAAGCGGTTATTAAAGTATTTGTTGATTTATTTAATAAAGGATTGATTTATAGGGGTTACCGTATGGTTAATTGGGACCCAGAAGCAAAAACCACCTTGTCTGATGAGGAAGTTATTTACGAAGAACGCCAAGGGAATTTATATTATTTAAAATACAAAATTGAAGGTAGCAGTGATTATCTGACCATCGCCACTACGCGTCCTGAAACCATTTTTGGTGACACCGCCATTTGCATCAATCCGAATGATGAACGTTTTAAACATTTAAAAGGCAAAAAAGCGATTGTGCCAATTTGCAACCGTGTGATCCCCATCATTGAAGATGAGTATGTGGATATGGAATTTGGTACAGGCTGTTTAAAAGTAACGCCGGCACACGATGAAAACGATAAAAATTTAGGAGATAAGCACAATTTAGACGTTGTTGATATTTTTAATGATGATGCCTCTCTAAATAGTTTCGGATTGCATTACCAAGGTAAAGACCGATTTGTTGTTAGAAAAGAAATCACCAAAGAATTGGAAGAAAAGGGCTTTTTGGTGAAAACCGAAAGTCATATTAATAAAGTGGGAACTTCGGAAAGAACCAAAGCCGTTATAGAACCGAGATTGTCCGATCAGTGGTTTTTAAAAATGGAAGATTTGGTAAAACCTGCCATTGAAGCTGTTTTAGGTGAAAACGCTGAAATTAAATTATTTCCCAAAAAATTTGAAAACACCTACCGTCATTGGATGGAAAACATCCGCGATTGGAATATTTCCCGTCAGTTACTGTGGGGACAACAAATCCCTGCCTATTATTATGGTGATGGAAAAGAAGATTTTGTAGTTGCTGAAAACATTGAGGAAGCTCTAAAATTAGCGAAGCAAAAAACCAACAACCAACAACTAACAACCAATAACCTAAAACAAGATACCGATGCTTTAGATACTTGGTTCTCGTCATGGCTATGGCCAATAAGTGTATTTGATGGTATTAGACATCCTGAAAATAAAGACATAACATATTATTACCCAACCAACGATTTAGTAACAGGTCCCGATATTTTGTTTTTTTGGGTAGCCCGAATGATTATTGCTGGCTACGAATATAAAGGAGAAAAACCTTTTGAAAATGTTTATTTAACCGGACTGGTTCGCGATAAGCAACGTCGGAAAATGAGTAAATCTCTAGGGAATTCGCCTGATGCATTAAAACTGATTGAAGAATATAGTGCCGATGGCGTTCGTGTTGGATTGTTGTTAAGTTCTGCTGCTGGTAATGATTTGCTATTTGACGAATCACTTTGCCAACAAGGTAAAGGCTTTGGAAATAAAGTATGGAACGCCTATCGTTTGGTTGAAGGTTGGGAGATTGATGCTAACATTCCTCAGCCAAATTCTAGCAAAATTGCCATAGATTGGTATGAATCTAAATTCCAAAAGGCCTTATTGGATATAGAAGATCATTTTGGTAAATACCGATTGAGTGATGCGTTAATGACTATTTACAAACTAATTTTTGATGATTTTTGTGGTTGGTTTTTAGAAATGATAAAACCCGAATATCAAAAACCAATAGATGCCAAAACATTTAAAAGTACCATTGCTATTTTTGAAAATAATTTAAAAATAATGCATCCGTTTATGCCATTTTTAACCGAAGATATTTGGCATTACATTTCAGAAAGAACACCAGAAGATGCATTAATCATTTCGAAATGGCCAGAACAGAAACCGATTAATGAAACGTTGATTGGTGAATTTGAATTTGCTTCGGAAGTAATTTCTGGAATCCGAAATATTAGAAAACAGAAAAATATCCCTTTTAAAGATGCCATCGCTTTTTCGGTTATTAATAATGAAAAAGCAAATCCAACTTTTGATGATGTCATTATTAAGTTGGGAAACCTAGAAACTATAAATTACGTTTCTGAAGCGGTTGATGGAGCCTTAACCTTTCGGGTAAAAGCGAATGAGTATTTTGTGCCCATGGCAGGCTCTGTAAATATTGAAGAGGAAATTAAAAAACTAACGGACGAGTTAAAGTATACCGAAGGGTTTTTAAAATCGGTACAAAGTAAACTGTCTAACGAGCGTTTTGTTGCTGGTGCTCCAGAACAAGTTATTGCAAACGAACGCAAAAAAGAAGCCGATGCCTTAGCTAAAATTGAAACCCTAAAAGCTAGTTTGGCGAGTTTGGAGTAAGATTGTTTATTGTGTTTTGTGTAGGGAATAGTTCTTTTGAAAATTTTACACATAATGAAAACTCCCGCTAAGCAACGCTTAGCGGGAGTTATTTTGCGTGTTTTTTAAACGCTATATTTTTAAATTTTAGTTCTAGAAATTTCTGTTCCAGTTGGGGTTTTTAAATCGCCTTGGTTTTCAACAGTTATGAATAGTTCTTTAAAGTCAAATGGTGTTACCGTTTTTAAAGTTGATTTCTCAGCATTATCAATTCTTAACTGACCAACATTTTTAATGCCGTGTTCCTCTGTAACAATCCAAACGCTGTAATTATTTCCAGAAGGCTTTAATCTGTTAGGATTAGCTAGATTTCGAGCGGTTATTTCAAGTATGATATTCTTGTTGCTATCCGTTTTTTTCTTAGCAGAAATATCGGCTGCTGGCACAATGCTCGATATAGGGAATGTTGCACTTGTAGCGCAAGAATTAAGAACTAAAATAGA